>JBMTTG010000001.1:0-40927 GCA_049449095.1 Phycisphaerales bacterium
ATCGCGGCCGCGTCGATCACGTAGGTCGTGTTCGCGTTGTCGAGCTCGGGCAGTTCGTACATTCGGTCGAGCATCGCCTCGTCCATCACCGCCCGCAGGGCGCGGGCACCGGTCTGGCGGCGGATCGCTCGCTCGGCGAGCAGACGGAGCGCGTCTCGGGTGAACTCGAGCGTGGCGCCCTCGAGCGAGAAGAGGTGCTCGTACTGGCGGACGATCGCATTCCGCGGCTCGGTGAGGATGCGCACCATCCCGTCGGCATCGATCGGATCGAGCGGGCAGGCGATCGGGAGTCGGCCCACCAGCTCCGGGATCAGGCCGAACTCGACGAGATCCTCCGGCTGCAGGTTGCGCAGGATGAGGTCCTGGTTCTTGCCGGCGGGGTCCTCGCCCGCGAAGCCGATGCGTCGCTTGCCGAGCCGGCGGCGGATGATCTCGTCCATGCCCACGAAGGATCCGCCGCAGATGAACAGGATGTGGGTCGTGTCCATCTGGATGTACTGCTGCTCGGGATGCTTGCGGCCGCCCTGCGGCGGCACGTTCGCCACGGTGCCCTCGAGCATCTTGAGGAGCGACTGCTGCACGCCCTCGCCGGACACGTCGCGGGTGATCGAGACGTTGTGCGAGGTCTTCCCGATCTTGTCGATCTCGTCGATGTAGATGATGCCTCTCTGCGCGTGCTCGAGGTCGTAGTCGGCGGCCTGCAGCAGCTTGAGCAGCAGGTTCTCGACGTCCTCGCCGACGTAGCCGGCCTCGGTGAGCGTGGTCGCATCGCCGATCGCGAACGGCACGTCGAGGATCCGCGCCAGCGTCTTCGCCAGCAGCGTCTTGCCGGTGCCGGTCGAGCCGAGGAGCAGCACGTTGCTCTTGTCGAGTTCGACCGGAGAGTCCTCGTTGCGAGTCTCGCCGAGCCGCTTGTAGTGGTTGTGCACGGCGACGGCGAGCGTCCGCTTGGCCGAGTCCTGCCCGATCACGTACTGATCGAGGAACTCCTTGATCTGGCGCGGAGCGGGGATCGTCTCGAAGAGCGGTCGGCTTCCCGAGGTGCGTCGCCGCTCCTGCTTGAAGATGTTCTGGCAGAGGTCGGTGCAGTTGGTGCAGATGTAGACCTCGCCCGGGCCCTCCACCATCGGACCGACCTCGCGGGAGGTCTTGCCGCAGAAGGAGCAGGTGGTGACCTTGCGGCCCCGGAAGCCGCCGTTGCCGCCATTGCCGCCGTCGCCCGAGCCGCCGCCGGAAGCACCGCCGCCGCCACCACCGTTGCCGAGACCGCCTCGTCCCGATCCGCGGCGGCTGCCGAAGTCGGTGGGACCGCCTCTCGAGGCGAGGGGAGATGCAGGCATGGACTTGGGTCGGCGGGACGGCTCTCGAGACATGCCTGCTTGGTTTCCTTCCTCTCGGCACTTCACCGGACGGCGAAGGCGGAGTCTATCGGTCGTGCCACCCCGCCTCGTTCGGGCCTCTCGGTCCCGGCGGACCGCTGACGATGGCAGCGCCGGTTCGAAGGTCAAGAGGGACGCGGGCCGTTGCCTCCCCGAGTGGGGCCGCGATCCGTTCCCGGTCCCGAATCGGGGGTTTCCGGTCCCGCGTCGCGGGCCGCGGAGAGCGCCGAGGCCCGCATGATCGCGCGGACCTGTTCGTCGGTGAGTTCACCGTCGCGACGCATGCGCTCGAGGTCCGCGGTGTCGAATCCGCCGAGTGGTCCCTTGGTCTCCCGCCGCAGCGCTCGGCGAAGCCAGTGGGCGACGAGCCACGCGACGATCGCGACCGCTGCGAAGACCCCGAGCCACGGCAGAGTCTCCGAGGCGAGGGAATCCGAAGCCGGCGGTGCGGCGAGCGCGGTCGCCGTCCCGAGCGAGCCGATCGCGACGATCGCCTCCATCCGTCACGTTCCGGCGCGCTTCTTGACCGACTCGTTCCACTCCTCGAGCGAGACCTCCGAGACCTCGGCCTTGTCGATGATCCGGTCGAGGGCCTTCTGCTCCCGCATCTCGAGGGCGATCGATCCGAGACGATTGCTCTTGGCGAGTTCGGCTCGAAGCTGGTCGGGCCGCTCGCCGCGCTGGCGGGCCATGCGGGCGATCCGGTTGTTGACCTCGTTCTCGCCGACCGTCACGCCGAAGGTCTCCGCGACCTTCGTGAGGATCAGCGAGAGCTTGAGCTGATCGCGCGAGCGCGACGCGGACACCTCGCGGAAGCGGGCGAGCTCGGTCTCGAGGGTCTCGGGATCGAGCCCGCGTCCGAGGAGCTCCGCGCGACGGCGCTCGACGATCGCGGTCGCCTGGCGCGAGGACAGCTTCTCGGGAAGTTCCATCGCGACGGCGCCGATGAGCTGCTCCGCGACCTGCTCCCGCATCACGCCACGCTGCTCGGCGGCCATGCGATCCTCGAGGGCGAGACGGATCTGCGGACGAAGGTCCTCGACCGACGGCACGCCGATCGCTGCGGCGACCTCCTCGTCGCTCGCGGGATGGATCCGCTCCGCGTCGCGAATGCGGTACTCCATCCGAAGCTTCTTGCCGCGGACCTCCGGCAGCTCGTGGCCCTCGGGGCCCACGGTGTGGATCGTGACGTCGTCGCCGACCTTGCGTCCCTTGATCAGGCCCGCGAGGCCCTCGACCAGCACGCCGAGGAACTGGCCGCGTCCGCCGTCCTCGTCGGTCGGCACGGTCGCGAGGGCATCGTCGGCGGTGAAGAACGGCTCGGCGTCGTCCTCCTTGAAGACCTTGACCTCGCCGATCATTCGATCGAGCGTCTCGAAGGGGCCGGAGATCCGCTCGGGATTGCCGAACCAGCGCTTCTGGCGATCGAGCTCTCGATCGACCGCATCGTCGGCGACGGTGCCGACGGGCTTGCGGATCTTGAGGCCTTCGAAGGCGGGGAGCTCGAACTCCGGCATGACCTCGATCTCGATCTCGAAGACGTAGTCCTTGCCGCGCTCGAGGTCGGGCGGCGTCATGTCTTCTGGAAGTTCGGGATCGCCGAGCGGACGAAGGCTCTCCTTGCGGATCGCGGCGCCGAGCGCTTCGCCGAGCAGGCGATCGCGGGTGTCCTTCGCGAGATCGCCGCCGACCCGCTTCTCGAGCAGGGCCCGCGGAACCTTGCCGCGACGGAAGCCCGGCAGCACCGCGTCGCGCTGCATGGCGGAGAAGGCCTGCTCGAAGCGACGATCGACCTCGGCGGCGGGGATCGTGATCGAGAGACGCCGGCTGCAGGCGGAGGGGCTCTCCACGCGGACCTCGACGGCGAGGTCATCGGCGGGGGCGGTGAGGGTGTCGGTGCTGGAATCGCTCATGTCGTGGGCTCGTCGCAGGGCTCGCTCGCGGCCACGTGCCGCGGTTTCGGGCGGAAGCCGCCGAGAATAGCAGGAGCCCCGCTCCGAGACCACGCCGAGGCGCGTTCGGAGCGGGGCTCCATCGGTCCGGTCTCGGGAGAGACGGTCGTCTCAGCGAAGGATCAGGTCCGCGTAGGTCGGAAGCGGCCACAGGTCCGCAGGCATGCGGCTCTCGAGGCGATCGCAGATCGCTCGGGTCGAGGCGATCGCCGGACGCAGCGCATCGCGGGTGTGCTTGAGCGCCTTCTCGCCGCCGTGGGGCATCTTCGCGTCGGCGGCCTCGAGTTCCGCCGCCAACCTCCGCAGTTCGCCCACGAGCCCCACGACCTCCCGCAGCTCCTGCGAGGTCTCGGGGCAGTCGACGCCGGCGGCCTCGGTGGCGGCGCACGCATCGGCGAGTTCGGCCTGATGCCGGATCGCCGCCGGCAGCACCTGGGTGCGGACCATCGCGACGAGGGTCCGCGCCTCGATCGAGACGACCGTCGCGTACTGCTCGGCGAGGATCTCGAACCGGGCGTCGAGTTCGCGTGCGGAGAGCACCGAGTACTTCGAGAAGAGGTCCTTCGCGGCCTTCGAACGAAGCGCGAGCAGGGCGTCCGCACCGCTCGGCGTGTTGGGCAGGCCGCGCTTCGCCGCCTCGGCGTGCCACTCCTTGCTGTAGCCGTCGCCGTCGAAGCAGACGCGGCGATGCTTCTTGACGACCTCCTTGAGGAGCGCCCGCACCGCGGACTCGAGCTTCGCCTTGGTCGCGTTGCGTCCCGCCCGCTTCTCGAGCTCGCTCGCCATGAAGTCGAGGCTCTCCGCGATGATCGCGTTGAGCACCGTGACCGGCCACGCCACCGCGGCGGTCGAGCCGACGGCGCGGAACTCGAACTTGTTGCCGGTGAAGGCGAAGGGGCTCGTGCGGTTTCGGTCGCTCGCATGGCGCGGGATCTGCGGCAGCGAGCTCGAGCCGAGATCCATCGATCCGCCCTTGCGGGTCTTGGTGGTCTTGCCGCTCTCGAGCTGGTCGAGGATGTCGGTGAGCATCTCGCCGAGGTAGACCGACATGATCGCCGGCGGCGCCTCGTTCGCGCCGAGGCGATGGTCGTTGCCGGCGGAGGCGATCGCGGCGCGGAGCAGGTCGGCCCGGACGTCCACGGCGCGAACGACTGCGCAGAGGAAGACCAGGAACTGCATGTTGGTGTGGGTCTCGTCGCGCGGATCGAGCAGGTTGACGCCGGTGTCGGTGGCGATCGACCAGTTGCAGTGCTTGCCCGAGCCGTTGACGCCCGCGAAGGGCTTCTCATGCAGCAGGCACTCGAAGCCGAACCGTGCCGCAGCCGCCCGCAGGACGTGCATGGTCAGCATCTGGTGGTCGACCGCGACGTTCGCGTTCTCGAAGACCGGCGCAATCTCGTACTGCGACGGCGCCACCTCGTTGTGTCGGGTCTTGACCGGAACACCGAGCTCGAAGAGGCGCCGCTCGGTCTCCGCCATGAAGCCCATGACGCGATCGGGGATCGCGCCGAAGTAGTGGTCGTGCTGCTGCTGGCCCTTCGGCGGCGGCGCTCCGATGAGCGTGCGGCCGCAGATCCGCAGGTCGAGGCGCTCCGCGGCAAGGTCGGCGTCGACGAGGAAGTACTCCTGCTCCGCGCCGAGGGTCGAGATCACGCGGGAGACGCCCGCATCGGTTCCGAAGATCCGAAGGACCCGCATCGCCTGGGAGTTCACGGCGTCGATCGAACGGAGCAGCGGCAGCTTCTTGTCGAGGGCCTCGCCGGTGTAGGAGACGAAGACCGTCGGGATGCAGAGCGTGACCACGCCCGAATCGGTCCGGATGAGGAAGGCCGGGCTCGTCGCATCCCACGCGGTGTAGCCTCGCGCCTCGTACGTGTCGCGGATGCCGCCGGAGGGGAAGCTGCTTGCGTCGGGCTCGCCCTGGATGAGCTGGCTGCCCGAGAAGCGTTCGATCGCGCCGCCCTCGGAGGTCAGCGAGAGGAACGCGTCGTGCTTCTCCGCGGTGGTGCCGGTGAGCGGCTGGAACCAGTGGCAGTAGTGCGTGGCGCCGTGCTCGATCGCCCAGTCCTTCATCGCGCTCGCGACGGTGTTGGAGATCGCCGGATCGAGCGGCAGGCCGAGGCGCATCGTCCGCTGCAGATTCGCGAAGACGTCGCTCGGCAGGCGCTTCAGCATCACGTCGCCGCTGAAGGTGAGGATGCCGAACAGGTCCGACGCGCGCACGGCGTCGGCGGGATTCGAGGCGAGCATCGAGGGGGTCTCCATCGGATCGAGGCGATCGGCGTGCGGGCGGCGGTCGCGTGGCATGGCGGGCTCCGGGGCGGCGGGTTCGCGCGTTCCGTCGGCGCGAAGGAGCCAGTATCCGGACCTTCGCGAAGACCGGCAACCGACTTGAGGCGAAGCCGTCGGATGGACCGGATCAGCGGTGGCGCCCCGCCCGCCTTCGGCGGTGCGGCACCGGATCCCGCGAGAGCCATCCCTTCCGCCAGAAGTAGGTCAGGAAGGCGAGGGCGGTGAGGGCCATGAGCCCCAAGGCGAACGGATAGCCGTACCGCCAATCCAGTTCGGGCATGTTGAAGGGGGAGTCGGCGGTGTCGAAGTTCATCCCGTAGATCCCGGCGATCGTGCCGAGCGGGATGAAGATCGTGGCGACGATGGTGAGGAACCGGTTGATCTCGCCGAGGCGGTTGCTCGTCGCGGCGAGATGGAGCTCCATCAGTTCGCTCGCCATCACCCGGTCCATCTCGACCAGATCCATGAGCCTCGTGGCGTGGTCGAGGGCGTCCCGAAGGTAGGGGCGGATCTCCGGCTTCCCGAGGTGCTCGAGGCCGATCACGCCCGCGACGAGGTCCCGGACCGGCCAGACGACTCGGCGAAGGAGCATCAGTTCGCGACGGATCTCGCGGATCTCCCCCACCTGGGCGACCCGCGGCGCCCGGACGACCTCGTCCTCGAGGCGATCGAGCCGCTCGCCGATCTCCCCGAGGATCGGGAAGTAGCCGTCGATCGCCGAGTCGAGGATGGCGTAGGCCAGAAAGAACGACCCGAGGTCCCGCAGCCTCCCGCGGTGGTCGCGAAGCCTTGTCCGGATCCGGTCCAGCGTGCTGCTTCCGGGGCTCTCCTCGAAGGTGACGACGAGGCCGGGGCCGACGAGCATCGAGAGCTGCTCGGTCGCGAGGCCTTCGGCGGCGCGCTCGACCCGCGGCAGGACCAGCAGGAAGCGATCTTCGAACGGCTCGATCTTCGCCGGCTGCGTGATGTCGAGGATGTCCTCCATGGCGAGCGGATGGATGCCGAACGTCGCCGCGAGGGACTTGAGCGCCTCCGCGTCGCCGAGCCCCGTCACGCTCACCCAGACCACGCCCTCGGCGGCGGTCGCCGACGCCAGTTCCGCGGGATCGGCGATCGGCCGCTCCTCGAACTCGCCCGGCGTGTAGCGGATCAGTCGAATGGAAGCCGGCAGGGCGTGCGGATCGAAGGCAAGCGTGCCAGGCGGCGCATGGAGATGCGGAGGCGGGTGGCGGTGGCCGGCACGACGCCTTCGATGCGAAGCGGACTCGGGGTGGGGGGCGTCGCTTGGGCCGCTCATGGCGCGAGAATAGCCGAGGCCGCTTCGTTCGCTGCGGAGCGTCGTCTCAGGCCTCGCCACGCGCCGCGTGCGATGCGAGCGCGATCATCCAGAGGGCCGCGCCCCCTCGCAGCGACCAGAGGATCGTCCGCAGCCAGTTGCCGCCGACGAGCGCGTCGACGGTCGAGGTCTCGTGCCCGGCGAGCAGCTTCTGATGCAGCGGCACCTGCCAGAGCGCGGTCGAGAGCCAGATCGCCACGAGCATCGCGAGCGCGACCCGCGGGATCCACGCCGCCACGCCGATCGGCGGCGCGATGGCGAGCCAGACGGCCGCCGCGAGTTCGACCAGCATGACCGGACCGACGACGAGCGTCGTCAAGGCCTGATGGCGTGCCGCATAGCCCGCGGACTCGGGACCCGGCACCAGCGCGAAGAGCGGGTAGTGCACGACCTGCACGAACCAGATCAGTCCGGTCATGAAGAGCGTGGCGGCAGCGTTGGCGAGAAGGGCGGGCATGGGGGACCCTTCGAAGAGAAGGCAGGGGCGGGATTCGAGGACGCGCGGAGCCGGGGTTGGATTGTCGACTCGCGACGGCCGGCTCGGGCCGCAGAGAGCTCACGGTGTGGATGGCGAATCGCGTTGGTCCCGGTCTTTGGTGCTTGGATCGCTCTGCGTCTCTCCACCGGAGTGATCGGCGACAGACTCGCGGCTCGACGTTCGATCCAAGCCAAGGTGGGAGCCACGGAGCCACCGAGCCGCGGAGAGCTTCGTGGCGCCGAAGGCAATCGCGCTGGCGAAGCCCGTCGGTCCCGGTCTCTGGTGCTTGGATCGCTCTGCGTCTCCGGCTCCCTCTGCGTCTCTTCAATGGATTGATCGGCGTTCGACTCGAGGGATGACCTTCGATTGGTGCGGGGCCGACCTCAGGTCCCTCGCTCGATCTCGATCGAGGTCAGCAGCCCCGACCTCGGCTCGAGCAGGGCGACCGTGAAGGTCGCGGCGCGATGCAAGGCGCCGGGATTGATCGTCCGCACGCCTTCCATCGTGCCGTCGAAGGCCCGGTGGGTGTGGCCGTGCAGGAAGTAGTCGGGCTTCGATGCGAGCAGCCGCCGCACCTCGCGATCGCGATCGCCGTGCGTGAACGCGACGCGCTGCCCGGCGACCTCGATCTCGCCGCTGGGATGGTGGAACTCGATCCCGAGTCGATCCGCGGCGGACTTCAGCTCGGATGGCTCGTCCATGTTGCCGGGGACGAGATGCACCGGCAGTGGAGCGCCGTCGTCGCCGGCGATGAGCAGTTCCTCGAGCAGGTCTGGATCCTCGACATCGCCGAGATGCACCAGCATGGTCGCGCCCGCCTTGCGAAGCGCCGCGACGGCGCGGGCGGTGCGCTCGCGTCGGCCGTGGCTGTCGGAAAGGAGACCGAGGAGGTGGTGGGGACGCGCTTCGAAGGTCATCGCGTCGAGGGTATCGAGGCGACCAACAACGGCGGGACCCCACCAGGAGAGCCGCTGGCCCTACGAGAGCACCGTCAACACCGCCATGCAGACGCCGCTGACCCCTTCGGCGGTATCGGGCATGGGAGGCCTTGCGGCGCTGGTCGCTGGGGCGGCGGGAGTTCGCGGGCGCCGGCGATCGAGGGCCTGAACCGCCTGAGCCGCCGACCTCCGTCGCGAACCACGATGAAGCAGACCGCATCGCTCCGCGTCGTTGATCGCGGGGCGAGGTTGTTGGGGACAAGGCGCAGGCGTGCCGCCGCATCGTCGGCCTTCAACATGATCGACGAGCCGCCGACGATGGGGCATGCGACGCCGTTCGAAGACCATCAACGCACACGCCCCCCGTGCGAGCACGGAGGGCGTGGGTCGGGACACGCGAGTGGCAGGACTCGAACCTGCAACCTACGGCTTCGTAGACCGTTGCTCTATCCAATTGAGCTACACTCGCGAAGGGGCGGAAGTATAGCGACGGCACCCGCGGTCGCCAGCGTCTCGCGAACGAGACCGCGGCTGAGTTGTCCGGAGAAACGAGGGGTGATCAGGATCCGAGGCGGATCGGCGACGTCGCGTCGTCGACGGTGACCGTCGAGGCGACACCGGACGCAGCCTCCGCGGCTTCGATGGCGTCCGGACCAGCGACCGACGAGGCGTCCGAGAGCGACGAAAGCGCGAACGGCAGCAGGAAGATGCCGAAGCCGGCGACCACGGCGGTGGCGAGCGGCCAGCGGCTCGGCACCGAGTCGATGGAGTCGGCCCGAGGCCCCGCGGGCGCGATGGTCGGAAGCCCGGCGAGACGAAGGTAGTACCAGACGCTCACCGCGCTGTTGAGGGCCATGATCACCACGAGCGGCGCCTGTCCGGCGCTCAGGCCGCTGACGAAGAGGTCGAGCTTGCCCCAGAAGCCAAGCAGCGGCGGGAGCCCGATCAGCGAGCCCGCACCGATCGCGAGCATCGCGGAGGCCCACGGGTGCCGGATGCGCAATCCCGCGAGATCGTCGAAGGAGTCGATCTCGAAGCCGCGGCGCTCGATCGACGCCATGGCGCCGAAGACCGCGATGTTGGTGAGCCCGTAGACGAGCAGATAGAGCAGGACCGCGTCGTAGCCGCCGAACTGCGGGCCGGCGACGATGCCGACGAGCATGTAGCCCGAGTGCGAGATCGAGCTGTAGGCCATCATCCGCTTCACGGACCGCTGCAGCAGCGCCCCCAAGTTGCCGAGGGTCATGGTGAGGGCCGCGATCATCCAGAGCACCGCCTCGATCCGCGGCGGCAGCGTCGGCGTCTCGATCGAGGCCGACCAGCCGAACGCGGCGAGAAGGCTCATCAAGGCGAAGAAGCCCGTCGCCTTCGGCACGAACGAGAGGAAGTTCGTCGTGGGGATCGATGCGCCCTCGTAGACGTCGGGCGCGTAGAAGTGCATCGGGACCGCGGTGATCTTGAAGCAGAGCCCGACGATCACGAGCACCATGCCGAGCATGCCGATCGAGCTCTCGGCGGCGCCCTCGAGCATCGCGGAGGCGATGCCGGCGAGTTCCAGCGTTCCGCACGCGCCGTAGAGCATGGCGAAGCCGTAGAGCATCACCGCGGTCGACAGGGCGCCGAGGAAGAAGTACTTGACCGCCGCCTCCTGGGCCCGGCGATCGCCGCGGCTCGTCGCCACCATGATGTAGGTGGGCAGCGACGAGAGTTCGATCGCGAGGAACAGCCAGATCAGGTCGCTCGCGACGGTGACGAGCATCGCGCCCGCGAGGCTGAAGAGCATGAAGGCGTGGAACTCGCCGCCGATCACGCGGATCGGATCGAACGGAGCGAGCCCCTTCGCGAAGGCGCCTTCGAGGCGCCGATCGACCGAACCGATCGAGACCGCGACGAGGCCGATGCCGATCGCCGCGATCAGGCTCCGGCCGTAGAGGCCGAGCATCGGAATCGGCAGCCCGGCCGCCTCGGCCCGCTCGGGCGTGTGGACGATCGCGACCGCGACGATCGCGGCGACCAGCGTCGCGATCGAGACGAACGGAACCGCGGCCCGCAACGCGGCGGCGCGGGAAAGCCCCATGACGCTGACCAGCACGGCGCCCGAAAGCATCAGGATCTCGGGGACGACGAGCATCAGGCGTTCGGCGGTCGGCATCATCGAGTCGATCCCTCCGCGAAGACCAGGGGAACGCCGCCGTCCGAGACGTCCGCGGCCTCGGAGCGGAGTTCGGCCTCGAGCTCGGCCTCGGCCGCGATCACCTTCTCGACCGCCGAGGGATAGCCCGAGAGCACCGACCGCACCGCCGGGTCGATCGACTCGAGGATCGGCCGCGGATAGAGGCCGATGAAGAGGCAGAGCGCCGCGAGCGGGAGGAGGATGCCGATCTCGCGGGCGTTGAGATCCTTGGGCAGCGGGCTGTGTCCGTGCCCGTCGTGATGCGCCGGAAGCCGCAACTCGCCCCACACCATCTTGCCCACCATCCGCAGCATGTACATCGCGCCGAGGATCAGGCCGATGATCGCGATGATCGCGTACCACGGGCCGAGCAGGCCGGGGTAGCCCGCGATCGCATCATGCTCGGCGGTGAAGCAGCCCCAGAGGCAGAGCACCTCGCCGACGAAGCCGTTGAGGCCCGGCAGGCCGATGCTCGACATCGTGAAGAACACCATGAACACCGACCAGATCGGCATGTGCGTGGCGAGCCCGCCGAGCTGGTCCATGTCCTTGGTGTGGTGGCGCTCGTAGACCATGCCGATCAGGAGGAAGAGCGCGCCGGTCGAGAGGCCGTGGTTCACGAAGTAGAGGACCGAGCCCTGCAGGCCGATCGGATTGAGCGCGAACATGCCGAGCATCAGCATGCCCATGTGGCTGACCGAGCTGTACGCCACCAGCTTCTTCACGTCCTTCTGGACCCAGCAGATCATCGCGGCGACCACGATGCCGAGGATCGCGAGGATGGCGAAGAAGTTGCAGAGCTCCGCACCGCCGAGCGGCGCCATCGGAAGCCCGATGCGGAACGCCCCGTAGGTGCCGAGCTTGAGCAAAGCGCCCGCGAGGATCACGCTGCCCGCGGTGGGAGCCTGGTCGTGGGCGAGCGGAAGCCAACTGTGCACCGGGAAGAAGGGTGTCTTCACCGCGAAGGCCGCCATCAGCGCCGCGAACACCCAGAACTGCTCGGTCGCGGAGAGGTGGGTCGAGGCGTACTCGACGAGATCGGGAATGCGGAACGACCACTCGCCGAGCCACTCGGCGCGGCGGCTCGCGACGTACACGATGCCCGCGAGCATCAGCACCGAGGCGAGGAAGGTGAAGATGAAGAACTTGATCGCCGCCGGGCGGCGGTCCGGTCCTCCCCAGATCGAGATCAGGAAGAACATCGGCACGAGCGTGAACTCGTATCCGATGTAGAAGACCACCGCGTCGCGAGCCATGAACGCGAGCAGCAGGCAGCTCTCGAGCACCATGAACCACGCGTAGTACTCGCGGTGCCGATGGTCGATCGCGGTGTAGGAACCGATCACCGAGACGACCACGAGGAGCACCGTCAGCAGCACCATCAGCATGCTGACGCCGTCGAGGCCCAGTTCGAGGGAGACCCCGAGCGACTCGAAGACCGCCGGGCCGGTCACGTCGGGCCAGAAGGTCTCGCTCGTCCAGGAAGGGAACTGCACGGCGGCGATCACGGCGATCGCGGCCGCGGCCAGCGAGCCGGCGGTGGCGATCGCAGCGGCGAGCCGCTGCGGCGCGAGCGCGATGGCGACCGCGGCGGCGATCGGCACGAGCAGGAGGGCGAGCAGCGTCACGGCAGGACCTCCGCGGCGGCGGCCGCATCGCCGAGCAGCCACGTCCACAGCACCCACGCGAGGACCAGCCCGAGGCTGATCGACATCGTGACCGCATAGCCCTGGAGGCGGCCGTTGTAGAGCGGCTGGAAGATCCGGCCGAGCAGCGGGGGAATGCGGCCAAGCCCGTTCACGAGGAAGCCGTCGATGAAGTGCTTGTCCGCGAAGTGCAGGAAGTGGCTCGTGAACCACGCCGGCAGCGTCATGAGTCCGTGGTAGATCTCGTCGACGTACCACTTCCGCTCGAGCATCGTCGGCAGCCAGCGGGTCGCGGGCGAGGCGAGCAGGGCGTTGCGGAGGTTCGTGGCGGCCTGCCGGTTCAGCAGGTGGAACCACGCCGCGAGGATCATGCCCGCGATGCCGAACGCGCCTCCGAGCACCATGACGCCGAGGTGCGGGTTCATCCCGAGCACCGTCGCGTCGCCATGGTCGCCGAGGAAGTCGCCCTGCACCGCGCTCGAATGGGCGATCGACTGCTGCACCCAGTTCTCGCCGCCGGAGAGCGCGAGGTAGGCGGGAATGCCGGTCAGCACCGCACCGAAGGCGATCAGCAGCAGCACGCCGTTGATCGCGAGCCGCGGGGCGTGCGGATGGAACTCGCCGCCGTGATCGTGGTCATGGCCATGCGATGCGTGCGCGTCGTCGTGGGTGTGGTGATCGTCGTGTCCGCCACCGTGATCCTGTTCGCCTGGCGAGTAGAAGGTCGGACCGCAGCAGACGCGGAACCACACGCGGAAGCTGTAGTAGCCGGTGATGCCGGCCGCGATCAGGCCGACCCACGCGGCGGCGCGGTAGCTCGGCGTGTTCATCACGAAGGCTGCCTCGAGGCAAGCGTCCTTCGAGAAGTTCGCGCTCGTGAACGGGAACGCCGCAAGCCAGAGGCATCCGATGAACATCGTCCAGGAGACGATGCGCCAGCCCGGCAGTCGGCGGAGCCCCGAGATCTTCCGCAGGTCGAGCTGCCCCGCGAAGCCGTGCATCACGGCGCCGGCGGTGAGGAAGAGCGTGGCCTTGAAGAAGGCGTGGGTGAAGACGTGGTACGCGCCGCCGAAGGCCGACATCGCGCCGAGGCCGAGGAACATGTAGCCCAGCTGCGAGATCGTCGAGTAGGCGAAGACGCGCTTGATGTCGTACTGCGACATCGCGATCGTCGCGGCGACGAACGCCGAGATCGCCCCGATCCAGGTGACCGTCTCCATCGCCGCGGGGACCGCGGTGAAGAGCGGATAGGTGCGGGCGATGAGATAGATGCCCGCGGTCACCATCGTCGCCGCATGGATCAGCGCCGAGACCGGGGTCGGGCCTTCCATCGCGTCGGGAAGCCAGGTGAAGAGCGGACCCTGGGCACTCTTGCCGAACGCGCCGAGCATCAGGCAGAAGGGGATCGCCATCGCGTCCCAGCCGCCAGCGCCGCTCGGCGGGTCCTGGATCGCCGCGAAGAGCGGTCCGTACTCGACGGTGCCGTAGTTCACCCACGTCAGGAAGATGCCGAGCGCGAGCCCGGCGTCTCCGATGCGGTTCATGATGAACGCCTTCTTCGCGGCGGCGACCGCGGCGGGCGTCTTGTAGTAGTAGCCGATGAGCAGATAGCTCGCGAGACCGACGCCTTCCCATCCGAGGTAGAGGAGGACCAGGTTGTCCGCCATCACGAGCGCACTCATCGCGAGGATGAAGAGGCTCACTCCGAAGAAGAAGCGGCAGTAGCCGACGCCGCGATCCTGCTCCATGTACTCGCTGGCGTAGATCGCGATCAGGGTTCCGAGCCCCGTCACGAACAGCATCCAGAAGATCGTCAGCGAGTCGATGTAGAAGCCGAAGTCGGCGACCACGCCGCGCCAGAGCTCCTCGCCGTCGCGCAGGGGGCCCGGAGTCGAGGCGGTCCAGCCGAAGTTGATCCAGTCGAAGAGGTGGACGATCACCGGCGACTGGCTCAGGTCGAGCTTGAACGCCATCGCGAGCACCGTCGCGAACGCGCCGCCGATCGAGAGGATCGCCACGAGGGCCGGCAGCTTCGAGCGGGTCCGCATCGCCGCGAACGCCGCGCACAGCAGCATGGAGCACAGGGGCAGCAGCAGGATCAGCCCGGTCCACGACAGCCCCTCGGCCTGCGCGGCAAGCGGGATCTGCGCGGGTTCGACCGTTCCGGCAGCGGCCAGCAGCGTCGGAAGCGTCGTCATTCGTGAAGCTCCGACCAGGCGTCGGCGGAGAGGGTCTCGCGGCGGCGGTAGAGAAGCACCACAAGCCCCAGCGCCAACGCCGCCTCGGCGGCGGCGACGGTGAGGATGAAGATCACGAAGACCTGGCCGGAGAGGTCCAGATGCATGCGGCCGAACGCCACCAGCGCGAGCGCCGCGGCCTGGAACATCAGTTCCGTCGAGAGGAACATGATGATCATGTTCCGCCGCACGAGGAAGCCGATCATGCCGATCGCAAACAGCAGCGAACTCACGAGCAGCACGCCGCCGACCGCGCCGGGCAGGGCCGATTCGATCGCCGCGAGCAGCGGAAGCGGGGTGCTCATGCCGCACCTCCCTCGGAGCCGGCGACCTCGCGCTCGTCGACGCTGAGCGGCCGCAGGCCCGCCGCCTCGCGACGCTCGTCCTCGCCAAGCTCGATCTGGCGTCGCGCGAGCACCACGGCGCCGTACATCGCCATCAGCAGGATCACGCCCGCGAGTTCGAGGCTGATCGGGAAGCTGGCGACGAGCTTCATGCCCACGAGTCGGGTGTTGCCCGGCAGGTCGTCGGCCGTGAGCGTCCAGGGCACGGTGGGTTCGCCACCGGGGAAGAGCACCTCGGCCTCGGCGACCACCATCGCGGTCTCGACGCCCTGCTCGTCCCGCTCGACGGCTTCGCGGATCCGCAGCCGCTGGATCGATCCGTCGGGGGTCTCGACGCTGGCGACGCCCAGGCTTCCCGGGAAGCGATCCTTCGCCATCGCGTCGAGCAACTTGGGCATCGACTCGAGGTCCTCGAACGCCTCGACGGTCGCCGCGGCACGGACGATGGGGGACTCGAGCACGCCTCGGATCGACCCGGCGTCGCGGACGATCGCGCCCGAGATCGTGGCGACCAGCACGAAGCCGACCACGCAGGCCGCGACCGGCTCGCGGGGCAGGGCGTCGTAGTCGAACGGGCCCTCCGACGAGTCGGTCGGGGAGGGCCGCGCGAGCATGAGCACGAAGAGGTACGTGATCAGGATCGCGCCGGCGTACACGATGATCAGCGCGAAGGCCATGAACTCCGCCTGCAGGAGGAGGAACATGGCCGAACTTGCCAGCACGACGAGCACGAAGTGGAGCGCCGCGAGGACCGGGCGGGACAGCGAGATCATCCGCACCGCCGCGATCACCGCGATCGCCCCGAAGATTGCCGGAAGCAGCGTGCCCGGCTCGTTCGGCGCCAGCTCGCGAAGGCCGGCGGAGAGGATCGCCCCGAAGGCCGCGATCGCCACGAGCACCGCCGCGGTCCGGATCGCGCCTCGACGCGGCCGAAGGATCAGCACCATCGCCACAGCGCCCGCCACGGCCGCCAAGTACAGGGTGTCGAGAGGGATCATGCGGCGCGAGCGATCCGAAGCGGCTCCGGCGTTTCAGGAACGGCGGAGGATGGGCTTCCGAGGCGATTCCCGATCGATCGGGGAGGTCCGTCTCCTCGATCCGGTCCGGGAAAGCGGCGGAGGATAGAGGCGTCGCGACCGCCTCGCAACCGAGTCGCAGAGGCTGCTTGGGCGGTCCTTCGTACGATCCCTCGACATGAGTTTCCCCGCCGCCTCCGCCTCCTCGTCGGCCACCGGCTGGAGGCGCCGCGTTCCCAACCTGCTGACGATGCTTCGCCTCGCGATGGCGGTGGCGTTCTTCCTCGTGCTCGGAGTCGCGATTCCGGCGGCGATGGCCGACGGGAATCTGGAGGCGTGGGGCGACGCCGCCGTGGCGCTCTTCATCGCCGGCGCGCTCACCGACGTCCTCGATGGCTGGCTCGCTCGGCGGTGGAACGCGGTCACCGCCTTTGGCCGCGTCATGGACCCGTTCGTCGACAAGGTGCTCGTGCTCGGCGCTTTCGTCTACCTCGCAGCGCTGCCGAGCTTCGCGCAAGGGCCGCTTGGAGGCGCCATGGACACCGGCGTCTCCGCGTGGATGGCGGTGGTGCTGCTCGCCCGCGAACTGCTCGTCACGAGCCTTCGTGGCTGGCTCGAAGGCAACGGGATCGCGTTCCCCGCGGATCCGGCCGGGAAGGCGAAGATGCTGCTGCAGTCCGTGGCGGTGCCGGTGTGCCTCTTCGTCGCCGTGCATCCGGGGCCCGCGGCGAGCGACGGCTGGCTCGGCACGCGCGGGTTCCTGGTGGGGGCGACCGTCGTGGCGACGGTGCTCTCCGCCATTCCGTACGTCGTGCGGGCGATCCGCGTCGCGCCGGACGCTCGATCGTGACCGAGGCGCCGCCGCCGAGGGATCGATTTCGCGAAGCCGTGCTCACCGCGGGTGGGCTCGGCCTCTTGCGGCCGGCGCCCGGAACCTGGGGATCGTTGCCGCCGGTGGTGTTGGCCCTCGCGCTGCATGCCGCCGGAGCACCAGCGGCGATCGTGATCGCGTCGGCGCTGCTGCTCGGCGTCGCGGGCTCGATCGGATCCGTGCGGTTTGGCCGATGGGCGGAGTCGCGCTGGGGCCGCACCGATCCATCGAGCGTGGTCGCCGACGAGGTGGCGGGACAGGCGATCGCGGTCGCGGCGATCCCATGGGATCGGCTTGCGATCGGGGATGGGTGGACGGCGCCGATCGCCTGGTGCGGGGCGGCGTTCCTGCTCTTTCGGATCCTCGACATCCTGAAGCCGCCGCCGATCGGGCGGCTGCAGGATCTGCCGCACGGGTGGGGCGTGCTGCTCGACGATCTCGCCGCAGGCGCTGTGGCGGCGGCGATCCTCCTCGGAGTTCGTTGGTTCTGGTGATCGCCTACGCGTTCGGCGAGAGTCGCCCGCCCGCCGCGTCGGCCATCAGCGATTCGAGCCGTCCCGTGAAGCCGCCCTTGGTGAGGACGAGGTCCGCGCCGGCGGATCGGGCCGCCTCGAGCCGATCGGCAAGGAGATGCCCGGCGAAGGCGACCACGAAGGGCCGCGGCGCGCGAAGCCTCGCATCCGAGACGGCGTCGATCGCATCGCCGTCGGGCAACTCGGCCTCGAGGTCGACGATCACGAGCGATGGGGTCAGGTCCGGATTCAGCATCCCCTCGCGGGAACGCGCGCCGCGGTAGTCGACCCCGTGCGCCCGCGCCGTCGCGGCGACCTTGGAGCCGAAGAAGAGATCCGAGACGAGCGCCAGGACCGTCATCGCGAAGACGCCTCGATCACGCTTCCTCCGCCTCGCCGCCGCCGCGGGTCCAGTTCTCCTGCAGCACGAAGCCGACCACCGCCGCGACGCCGACCAGCAGCGGCACGAGGAGCTGGTGCGAGGCGAGGTGCTGCTCGACCGGCTCCTTCACCTGCGGAATGTTCAGCAGGCAGGCGAGGCCGCCGAGGACGAGCATCGCCGCGCCGCCGAGCGCGGTGAAGAGGATGATCGACAGCCTGGTGATCAGGAAGCTCGACATCGCGAGGAGGATGAAGCCCATCGCGGCTCCCGGCCATGGATTGCCTGCGTCGGGGCCCTGCACGATCGACCAGACGTTGGCCCCGAGGAACGCGCCCGCGAGGCCCGCAAAGATCGCGACGGTCACCTTGATCATGGGCGAGGCGATCGCGGCGAAGAGCAGGCCCATCGCGCTCGCCACGACGCTCGACTTCCCGATCGACGGGCTCAGGAGGTGTCCGATGCCGAGACCGAGCATGAGCGCGAGCAGCACGATGATCCATCGATGCCACCGGTAGCCCTGCAGGATGCAGACCACGCCGACCGCCATCACCAGAACCCCCACGATCGCGTGCATGTCGAGGAGCCGGTTGAGGAGATCCTCCGGACGGCTCAGCAGATCGGCCTGCTCGAGGATGGCGCTGGCGGTGCTGGAATCGTCGGCCTGGGCAAGCAGCGACAAGGTCGGCATCGGGGTGCTCGCGGGAGACGCGGTGACCGGACCGGTCCGCGGCGGACCGGCGCTGACTCGATCAAGAGAAGGGTGATCGGCACGACGCCACCGATCCCATTCACGATCTCGCCGGTCGCGACGTCACTCCTCGTCGGCGGCCTTCCGCTTGGCTCGCTTGGCCTGCAGGATCCCGCCCGTCACGGCGAGAGCGCCCCACATCGCGAGCCACGGCCCGCCCGGGAGCGAGGCGGCGGTCCAGTCGGGCATCGATCGGCCGAGGATCGCGGTGGCTCCGGCGAGGATCAGCATCGAGCCGAGCAGGGCGGTGACGAGCTGCATCGCACCGCGTCGGAAGACGAGGCCGACGCCGAAGCCGATCACGGCACCGACGAGTCCCGCCGCGGCGGCGAGCGTGCGGCCCTGCGGCGGAAGGCGATCCCAACGCTCCTGAGTCCACTCCTGCGCCTTGGTCATGCTCTCGCGAAGGTGATCAAGCGGCCCCTTCGAATCGGCTTCGAGCGAGTCGACTTCGTCCGCGGCCTCGCCTTCGAGCGCCGAGGCTTCCGACGCCTCGTCGGACTGCCAGCGGGCCAGCGCGATGCCGCTGCTCCAAGGCTCGTCGATGAATCGAGCCTGCGGCTCGGCCGCGGGCGTCTCGTCGAGCTTCACCATGCCGCGCTCGATCGCGAGGATCGTGCCGAGCACGGACGCGATGCCGAGCAGAAAGGCGAGCCCGCCCGCCACCGCGAACTTCAGTCCGATCGCCGCGAGGATCACCAACGCGACGGCGCCCACGATCGCCGCGGCAAGCGGTGGAAGCGTCGGCGCGAACGCGGCGCCGAGGGCCAGGCCCACCGGCACGCCCACCACGATGCCAAGCACCATGAGCGCGAAGCGGAGGAACCGTTCGCCGTGCCACCAGAGCAGGAGCCCGGTGACGAGGGCGACGATCGCGGGCACGAGGCCCACGAGCGGCAGTTCGCGGAAGGCGTCGGCGAGCGCCGAGGGGTCGAGCGGCGGCAGGCCGCCGAGCAGTTCGCTCGCCTGCTCGACCTGATCGGAGGTGAAGAGCGAGCCGGGCGTCGTCGCAAGGGTCGAAACGGTGGCGTGCGCCGCGTGTTCATGCATGGTGTGCTTCCCGGGGCGGAAGTCGACGGATGGCTCCCGAGCGACGGGGACGATCGGCGTTCGGCGACTTGCAGGTTGACTTCCGTCGCCGGATACCCTCCGCCCCATGGCTCATGGACGAACCGCCGCCGCTCGCTCGGACTCGCGCCTCTCGGCCTGCGGCAGCCCCTATCTGCGGCAGCACGCGGGCAATCCGGTCGACTGGTGGCCATGGTCGGAGGCGGCCATCGAGGAGGCGAGGCGCCGCGACGTTCCGATCTTCCTCTCGATCGGCTACAGCACCTGCTACTGGTGCCACGTGATGGCGCGGGAGAGCTTCGAGGATCCCGCGACCGCGGCGATCATGAACGCCTCCTTCGTCAACGTGAAGGTCGATCGCGAGGAGCGGCCGGACGTCGACGAGATCTACATGACCGCCTGCCAGGCGTTCACCCGACTCACCGAGGGGCGGCCGAGCGGCGGATGGCCGTTGTCGGCCTTCCTCGAACCTCGCTCGCTCAAGCCCTTCTTCATCGGGACCTACTTTCCGCCCACGCCCGCGTTCGGGCGAGCAAGCTTCACGCAGGTGCTGGCGGCGCTCGCCGACGCCTGGGCCAACCGGCGTGGCGAGGTGGTGGGTCAGAGCACCCATCTGGGCGATCTCGTCGCCGAGGAACTCGAGTCGCGCTCGATGGACTCCGTCGCGCTCGATGCGGCGATCCTCGAGCGCGCCGCGGATGCGTTGCGGTCCTTCGAGGATCGCGAGCACGGGGGCTTCGGCGGCGCCCCGAAGTTTCCGCAGCCGGTCTACCTCCGGCTGCTCGAGGCGGCGTCGGTCGCGCGGCCCGCTCTCGCATCGGCCGTCGATCGGGCCCTCGAGGCGATGGCGCTCGGCGGGCTCTTCGATCACGTGGGCGGCGGCTTCCATCGGTACGCCGTCGACGCGACGTGGACGGTGCCGCACTTCGAGAAGATGCTCTACGACAACGGGCAGCTTGCGAAGGCGCTCGCGACGAGCCTGCGCCGCCGCCCCGAGCCCTTCCTGGCCAGAACCCTTCGCCGCACCCTCGAGTGGATGCTTCGCGAGATGCGGGTCGAGGGCGGATTCGCCGCCGCGCTCGATGCGGAGACGCAGGCTCGCGAGGGGCTCAGCTACCTGTGGACGCCCGAGGAGGTTCGCGCCACGCTCGACGAGGCGGGGCTCCACGACCTCGTCGACTGGGCCTTCGAGACCTACGGCCTCGCGAGCGAGGCGAACTTCCGCGATCCGCACCATCCCGACGAGCCGCCCGCCTGGGTGCTTCGGCTCCAGGAGTCGCCGGCGAAGTTGGCCGATCGCGGCGGGTGCTCCCTCGCAGACGTTCTCGATCGTCAGGAGCGTGTCGAGACGGCGCTCCGAATGGCGCGCGATCGTCGCGAACAACCAGCCCGCGACGACAAGGTGCTCGCGGGCTGGAACGGGCTGGCGATCGGCGGGCTCGCTCGTGGCGGCGAAGCGTTGGGCGAGGCGGGAACAGGCTTCATCGACGCGGCCGTCGCGATCGCCGACGAGGTGCTCTCACGCCATCTCGTCGAAGACGGCACGCGGCTGCTGCGCACGCCGAGCGGAATCGCCGGCCAACTCGAGGATCACGCGCTCCTGGCGGAAGGCCTCCTCGATCTCGTCGCGGTGCTCGAGACGCGTCGTCCCGACGAGGCCCGCAGGATGCTCGAAGCGGCGGCTCGCCTCTCGGAGATCGCCGCCACGCGCTTCGGCGATCCCGCGGGCGGCTGGTTCGACACCGAGGCAGGGCAGTCGGATCTCTTCGTGCGTGCGAAGCGGATCGACGACGGCGCGGTGCCTTCGGGGGCGGGCACGATGATCCTCGTCGAACTCGAACTCGCCGCGCGCTCCAGCCGCCGGGGCCACCTCGATCGCGCCGTCGCCGCGATCGCGCGAAGCGCCGCGGCGATCGCCGGCAATCCGGGCGGTGCCGCGCTGGGCACGATCGCCGCAGCGCGGCTCACGCAGGTGGCGCCGGACCGGCTGCCGAGCGAGCCCGGCGGCTCGCCGGTTCCGGTCCGGGCCTCGCTGCATCCGGCGGTGCCGGCCTTCGGGCCCCGCGGCGACGCGACCGCGACGCTGCGACTCGAGATCGACCCGCCGCATCACATCAACGCGCACGATCCCGGAGCGCCGGACCTCGTCGGGCTCGAGATCGCTTCGTCGAGCGAGGGCTTCGAGGTCGAGGCGCGGTATCCAGCCGGGGAGCTCTATCGCGAACAGCTGCGGGTGCACGCGCGACGCGTCGAGATCCCGCTCGCCCTTCGCCGTGCCCCCGGAGCGCCGGCGGTCTGCCGGATCTCGGTGCGGGCGCAGGCCTGCACCGATCGCCATTGCCTTCCGCCGATCCTGCTCGAGGTGCCCGTCCCGTGAACGCCGATCTTCCTCTGCGCCGCCGTCTCGCCATCGTCTCGACCGGCGGAACGATCGAGAAGACCTACGACGAGCTCGGCGGCGTGCTCGCGAACGCCTTGGGCGAGCGGGTGAGCGTGCTCGACGTGATGCTCGCCTCGCTCGAGCTGCGCGATCTCGAGATCGAGCGGATCCCGCTCATGAACAAGGACAGCCTCGAGATGACGCCGGAGGATCACGAGGCGATCGCGGAGGCCGCCGAGCGGGCGCTCGAGACCCATGACGCGGTGCTTGTCGTCCACGGCACCGACCGGCTCGCGGTGAGCGGTGAGCGGATCCTCGAAAGGCTCTCCGCGGCGGGCTCGCTCCGCGGGCCGGTGGTGCTGACCGGCGCCATGCGGCCCTTCGAGCTGCGCCGCACCGACGCGCTGCAGAACCTCACCGAGGCGCTGCTCGCCGCGAGGGTGCTGCCGCCCGGGGTCTACTGCGTGCTGCACAACGAGGTGCTGCCGTTCCCGGGCGTCTACAAGGATCGGGGTGCGATGCGCTTTCGCCGTTCGGCGGGCGCGACGGAGAAGCGTCCATGAGCACGAATGCCGATCGCGGGCTCGCGGCCCGATTCCTGTCGTGGGTCGAGCGGGCCGGCAACCGCCTTCCCGATCCGGTCACGCTCTTCGCCGGCGGCGCAATCCTGGTGCTCGCCGCCTCGGCGCTCGCCGCGAGCCTTGGGTGGACCGAGCCGCACCCCACGAAGCCCGGCGTCGAGATCGAGGCGAAGAGCCTGCTCACGAGCGACGGACTTCGCTGGGTGTTCACGCACATGGTCGAGAACTTCACGAGCTTCCACCCGCTCGGGGTGGTGCTCGTGGCGATGCTCGGGATCGGGATCGCGGAGCGGAGCGGCCTCATCGCGGTGCTGCTGCGCGGTCTGGTCGCGATCACGCCGCGTGCGCTCGTGACGCCGTCGCTGGTCCTCGTCGGCGTGCTCTCGAGCCTCGCGGCCGACGCGGGCTACGTGGTGCTGCCGCCGCTCGCCGCGGCGATCTTCGCGCGGATGGGACGCGCGCCGCTCGCGGGGCTCGCCGCGGTCTTCGTGGGCGTCGCGGGCGGATTCAGCGCGAACCTCGTCGTGACGAGCCTCGATCCGCTGCTGCAGGGGCTCACCCAGGAGTCGGCGCGGCTCATGGATCCGGAGGCCTACGTCCGCGTCGACTGCAATTGGTGGTTCATGATCGGCTCGACCTTCCTGATCACGATGGTCGGTTGGGCGGTGACGTCCTGGATCGTGGAGCCTCGCTTCGGCGCGGAAGAGATCCGCGCCCAGATCGCCGCCGGCGCCGCCTCGTCGGGAGAAGCCGGATCGACGCGCGAGTCCGGGCTCGATCGCGCCGAACGGCGCGGGCTCGCCTTCGCCGCGATCGGGTTCCTGCTCGCCGCAGTGGGCCTCGGACTCCTCATCGCGGTGCCCGGAGCGCCGCTTCACGGCGCCTACGAGAAGGTGCCGGGGCGCCCGCTGGTTCCGGTGTGGGCCGACGTGATCGTGCCGCTCATCTTCCTCGTCTTCCTCGTGCCTGGCGCGTGCTACGGGATCGGCGCCGGCTCGATCCGCTCCGATCGCGACGTCGCGAAGCTGCTCGGACAGAGCATGAGCTCGATGGGCACCTACATCGTGCTCGCGTTCTTCGCCGGGCAGTTCGTCGCATGGTTCCGCGAGTCGAACCTCGGCACGCTGCTCGCGGTCGCGGGCGTCGACTGGCTCCGGTCGTTCGGGCTTGGGCCGATGCCGCTGCTCATGGGGGTCGTCGGCCTCACCGCGTTCCTCAACCTCTTCCTCGGATCGGCGAGCGCGAAGTGGGCGCTGCTCGCGCCGGTCTTCGTGCCGCTCATGATGGGGCTCGGCCTCTCGCCGGAGCTCACGCAGGCGGGCTATCGCGTCGGAGACTCCGCCACGAACTCGATCGCGCCGCTCAACCCGTACCTCGTCGTGATCCTCGTCTATCTCCGTCAGTACCAGCCGCAGGGCGGGCTCGGCTCGCTCGTCTCGCTGATGCTGCCCTACACGCTCGTCCTGCTCGTGGTGTGGACCGCGTTCCTGCTCGCATGGGCATGGCTCGGCGTTCCGCTCGGCCCCGGCGACGCGCCGCTCTTCATCGAGCCGCTCGGCGGCGCTTCCGGCGGATGATCGCTCGATCCGTACACTCCGAGGCGACACCCCTTCGCGAGGCCCCCCACGCATGAGCAAGTTCCTCACCCTGCCGGACCAGAAGCTCACCACGATGCCCGGCGGCGTGCCCTTCATCGTGGGCAACGAGGCGGCGGAGCGGTTCAGCTTCTACGGGATGAAGACGATTCTCGTCGTCTTCATGACCCAGTACCTCATGAACGCCTCGGGACAGTGCGCGTTCATGAGCGAGGCGGAGGCGCGGGAGAACCTCGCGTGGTTCACCGCGAGCGCGTACTTCTTCCCGGTGATCGGAGCGATCGTCGCGGACGCGATCCTCGGCAAGTACCTCACGATCATGCTGCTCTCGTGGGTCTACTGCCTCGGGCACCTGGCCCTGGCGCTCATGGACATGCCGCCGGCGGCGCTCGAGGCGAGCTTCGATCCGAAGACCTGGATGCTCATCGGGCTCTTCCTGATCGCGGTGGGCTCGGGCGGCATCAAGCCCTGCGTCTCGGCGCACGTGGGCGACCAGTTCGGCGCCGGCAACAAGCACCTGCTCTCGAAGATCTTCGGCTGGTTCTACTTCTCGATCAACTTCGGCAGCTTCTTCTCGACGCTGCTGACGCCGTGGCTTCTCAAGTGGCACGGGCCTTCGTGGGCCTTCGGCGTGCCGGGCGTCCTGATGTTCATCGCGACGGTCGTCTTCTGGTTGGGACGGCATCGCTTCGTGCACGTGCAGCCGCGCGGCTTCGCGTTCATCCGCGAGACCTTCACCGGCGACGGGCTTCGCACGATCCTGAAGCTCATCCCGGTGTACCTCTTCATCTCGGTCTTCTGGTCGCTCTACGACCAGACCGGCGGGGCGTGGGTGCTGCAGGCGGCGAGGATGGACCGCGAGTTCCTCGGCGTCGAGTGGCTCGAGAGCCAGGTGCAGGCGATCAATCCGCTGCTGATCCTCGCCTTCATCCCGCTCTTCTCCTACGCGATCTATCCGGCGATCTCGAAGGTGTTCCCGCTCACGCCGATCCGGCGCATCTCGATCGGGCTCTTCATCACCGTGGCGGCGTTCGGCCTCTCGGGGCTCATCGAGAGCTGGATCGACCAGGGACTCACCCCGAACATCCGCTGGCAGCTGCTCGCCTACGTGATCATCACCGCGGCCGAAGTGATGGTCTCGATCACCGGGCTCGAGTTCAGCTACACCCAGGCGCCGCCGCAGATGAAGTCGTTCGTGATGAGCCTCTTCCTGCTGACGGTCTCGGTGGGCAACGTCTTCACCGCGATCGTCAACAACGTGATCCAGGTGCCGTCGCGGATCGACTCGGTCCATGCCGCGGTCGCGGCGCACACCTCCCGAAGCGGCGAGCTCGATGGAGGCGGCCTCGAGGCGTCGCTCCGGGATCTCGGCGCGACGGTGGTCAAGGATGCGGAGTCGTGGAAGGTGACCCTCTCCTCCGGCCGTGCCGACGACGGCCTCGCCTTCGCGATCGCGGGCGACGGCTCGCTCGGTGCGATCGAGACCGCGGCGGATCCCTCGATCGCCGAGGCGCAGGCGAAGGTCGAGCAGGCGTGGCGCGAGTCGGGATCCGACGACGCGAGCCGGACGCTGCCTTCGGCGGCGGATGGAGCATCGCTCGTCGCCGGGCTCGCCGATCCGTGGGGCCATCCGCTCGCCTACCGGCTCGTCTCGCCGGATCGCTTCGCGATCGAGAGTGTCGGGCCGGATGGCGCGGCGCGGAGCGACGACGACATCCGCTCCGTCACCACGCTCACGCTGCCCGACGCGGGCGAGGCCGTGGAAGCGCCGCTCGATTGGCGGGATCGGCATGTGCCCTGCGCCAAGGACGGCGTCGTGAGCGGCGTCGCCGAAGCGACCTTCACCACCCGCGTCTCGATCGGAGGCGGCGAACTGCTCGCGGGTGCGGACTACTACTGGTTCTTCACCACCGTGATGGCGATCGCGGCGGGGCTCTTCGTCTTCGTCGCGATGGTCTACCGGCCAAAGGAGTACATCCAGGGCGAGGGCGCCGGCTCGGATCCGGACGCCTTCGAGCGGCGGGAGAATCTCGGGCAGCTCGACGATCGCTGAGTCCGGCGGAGGGTTCGCCATCGACACGCCGCGCCTGATTCCGCTCCGCCGACCGCCGGTGGTGAACCTCGTGCCCGGCGCGTTCGTGCCGGCGGATCCGCCGCTCGAGGCGATCGATGCGCAGTGGGACGCGATGCGGGCCGCGAATCCGCGGTTCTTCGACGGACGGGCGCTGCATGTGCTCGGCGTCTCGCGCAACGGCCACGGTGGCGTGGTCGTGCATGCGATGGAGACCGCCTACCGCTTCTACGCGGTGATCCGCGAGGGGCTCGACACCGGCGTGCGCCCGCTCGGCGTGAAGGGCATCGCCGCCGAAGCCGCCGCAGCCTCCGCGCCCCCGCGGTGGCTCATGGGACGCCGCGCGTCGAACGTCGCGTACTACCCCGATCAATGGGAGTTCGTGCCGGGCGGTTGCCTCGAGCCCGACGTCGATCCGGCGGCGATGCTGCTGCGGGAACTCGGCGAGGAGTCGGGCTTCGAGGCGGCGGCGCCTCCGGTGCCGGTGGCGCTCCTCTACGACCCCTCCGCGTTCACGTGGGAGATCGTGCATCGGATCGAGGTGCGGACGAGAGACGGCATCGATCCGCCCGGATGGGAGTACCGCGAACTGCGATTCGTCGCGCGAGGCGAGGAGCCGTCGCCGCTGTCGCCGATCGCCGAGCGGATGCTTTCGTTGCGAGTGCCCTTGTGACGCGGCTCGAGATCGCCTTCGAATCGCCGCGGGAACTCATCCTCCGCAAGCCGGCGGGCGTTTCGTGCGAACTGCCCGGCGAGGCACGTTCGCGGTCGTGGATCGCGGCGATGGAGGTCTCGCTCGGGGGCTCGTTGCGGCTCTGCCATCGGCTCGACCGGATCGCCCAAGGGCTCGTGCTCGTGGCACGAGACCGCGAGGCCGCGGCGTTCCATGCCGAGGCGTTTCGCGCGCGACGCGTTCGCAAGAGCTATCTCGCGCGGGTCGAGGGCGATCCTTCGGAGCATCTCGGAACCGTGCGGGCGTACCTCAAGCGCCTCGGCCGGATCGCGAAGGTCGTGCGCAGCGGCGGCGATCCGGCATCGATGGAACTGCTCGCCTCGTTCGCGGCGCCACGCCGAGCCGGAGAGCACCATGTGCTCGTTCGGCTGCACACCGGACGCTTCCATCAGATCCGTTCGATGCTCGCGGCACTGGGCCATCCGCTCGCCGGCGACACCGACTACGGGGGCGCCGCTTCGGCGGGACCGCCGTGGCTCGAGTCGGCGGTGCTGGGTCTTCGTTCGGCCGCGAACGAAGCATGGCTTGTCGCCGGGGCGGCGGACGATCCTCGGCGCGAACCGGTCGCGCCCGAGATGGCGCAGGCGATCGAACGTGAACTGATGGCGGCGCGGGAACCGCTCACCTGACCGCGAGCAGGGCCTCGGCCGATCGCGAGGCATCCACCCAGTAGGGGCGGCCGATCGCATCGGTGACGAGTTGGCTCACCGCCTGCCGAAGGCGGATCGCCCGCTCGGGTTCGAAGGTCGCGGAGAAGGTGCCGGTGATCGACGCGGGGCTCGCCAGATCGACGAAGCCCGGCGTCGAGGCGATGAGCGAGAGCGTCGAAGCCTCGATCGAGATCGAGTAGTCGCCCTTGCCGAGCTTGCCGCTCGGCCAGCAGAAGCCGGCGCCGCCGTAGACGCCCACCTCGCCGCCGCTGAAGACGATCCAGCGCAGCGTCACGTTGGTCGCGGTCGGATCGACCGGCGTGTAGCCGGGTTTCGGCCCCCAGAGGATCTGCGCGTGCAGGACGCTGCCGGTCTCGGGCGGGCCGTTCAGCAGTTCGTAGAGCGTGACATCCGAGAAGAGCATGCTCGTCTCGGAGGCTTGCACGACGTACGAGGCCTCGACGAACGACAACTCGAGCGACACCGGTTCGGCGTCGAGCGAGGTCATGGTGGGGGCGCGATCGAAGAGGCTGCAGCCGGCGAGGGCGATCGAAAGCAGGCCGCCGAGGGTCGGGCCGAGCAGAACGGATCTGGAGAAGCCGAGGGGCGCCATCGACTCAGACGAGCCGCCGCTCCGGCGTCGCAGCGGCCGCCTTGGTCGCGTGCGGTGCCGGCGGGAGCACCTCGAACTCGATCCCGAGCGAGGCGAGGCTGTCGCGCTCGACGATCGACTTGAGCGCCGCCCGCGGGATCGAGGGCAGGGGCGTGCCGTGCGCAAAGGAGTTGACCGAGTAGATCGTCTCGATCGCCTTCGCCGGAGAGAGTTGCGGGAAGCCGGAGGCGAAGAGCAGGCGGTCGAGCACCCCGTGGGATGATGCGGCGTGCAGCGCCTCGAAGAGCTGCCAGGGGCGGCCGACGAGCCCCGCGAGATCCGCGAAGACTCGGTCGTGCTTGGCGAGCAGCAACACCGTCTCGGGCACCCACGGCTCACCGAGCCCTCCGAGGACGATCGGCAGTCGCGGGAAGCTGCGAGCCACCTCGTCCCAGGCGAGCGGACGGTCGAATTCGAGTCGGCAGTCGGCGCCGATCAATCCCGGGCGTGAGGCCCAGACCGGCAACCCGAGGCGCTCGGCAAGCTCGAAGACCTGCATGGCGGCGGAGTGGGTCGGGTGGAATCCTTGGGTGGAGGGACTCACCGCGAGCCCGCTCATGCCGAGTTCGCGGGCCCGCAGCACCTGCGACTCCGGATCCTCGGCAAGCGGATCGATGCCCGCGACGCCGACGATCCGGCCCGGGTGCCGCCGCATCTGCTCCGCGATGAACTCCGTCGGGATCGCCGCGCCGATCCGATCGCAGCGGAACCCAAGCAGGCACGTCGCCGAGACGCAGTCCATCTCCGTCGCGAGGCGGCTTGGAGACGCGTCGACGGGCACCGGCCGGGTCGCGTCGAGCCGCCGCAGGCGGTCGGCGAGTGCGGGTCCAAGCTGCTCGGCGGAACTCCACGCGCGGGTCTGCAGGTCGACGATCATTCAGGCAGGTTCCGCGAAGACCGGTGGGACCGGGCTCCGGAAGGCGAAACGGGAGTCCCACATCATGGGCAAACCATCGGGGAATGGGAAGCGCCGCGTGGTGGGGTTCGGGGAGCAGGTGTATCGCCACGCAGGTCGGCCGCCCTGCAGAAGCGACGCCCCGCGGGACTTGCGAGCACTGCCCCGGGTTCGCCGTAGGATCCGCCAATTCGCCTTTCGAACCCCGCTTGGGGGCATCGGGATCGCGCCCTTCCTCGAACGCGGCTGCCATGACTCGCCCCTTCGCCCCCACCGAGACCCCGCCGATCGCCGCGGGAGAACCCGCGTGGGGGGCGGATCGGCTCAGCGGCAACCCGCATGAGGACCGCGAGAAGGCCCTCCGGGTGCATGCGATGTTCGAGGCGATCGCGCGGCGGTACGACCTCAACAACCGGCTCCATTCGTTCGGACGCGACGTCGCGTGGCGGCGGGCGGCGGTTCGAGCGGCGGGCCTCGGCCCCCACGAGGAGGTGCTCGATGTCGCGTGCGGCACCGGCGATCTCTCGGCGGCGCTGCACGAAGCCGGGGTCCGGCGGGTTCTCGGCGTCGACTTCAGCCAGGCGATGCTCGACCTGGCGGTCGTCAAGTCGCGGCGGCTTCGGGGCCCGGGCGCCATCGAGTACCGGCTCGGCGACGCGATGAACCTCGATCTGCCGGACGCCTCCTTCGACGCGGTCACCATCGCCTTCGGCCTTCGCAACGTGGCGGAGCCGCCACGGGCGCTTCGCGAGTTTCGCCGCGTGCTCCGTCCGGGCGGCAGGCTCGTGGTGCTCGAGTTCAGCGAGCCTCGGCAGCCGCTGGTGCGTTGGGTGAACCGCCTCTACACCGAGCGGATCATGCCGGTCACCGCGACGGTCGTCTCGGGCGATCGCTCCGGGGCGTATCGATACCTGCCTCGTTCGGTCCGAACCTTCCCGGATCCGGTCGCGCTCTCGGCGGAGATCGCGGCCGCGGGATTCACCGGCGTCTCGCGGACCCCGCTCACCTTCGGGGTCTGCACGATCCACGCCGCGCGGGTTCCTGCCGGTTCCGAGACGGAATCGATGCAACTCGCGACCCCGGGCGACCCTACACTCCGTTCGTGACGCACGACGAGGAACTGCGGGTGATCACTCGGGCGAAGGCGGGAGACCCCGCCGCGATCGAGGCCCTCGTGCGCCGGCATCAGGCGTCGCTGCACGCGTTCCTCCTTCGCCGCTGCGGGCGGCCCGACCTCGCGGAGGACCTCGTGCAGGAGTCCTTCGTGCGGGTGCTGCGAAGCCTCGACCGTTTCGATCCTCGCTTCCGGTTCAGCACCTGGCTCTTCACGATCGGACGTCGGCTGCTGGTCAACCACCTGCAGAAGATGCGTCCGGCGTACGACAGCGATCTCGTGGAGAGCCGCGGAAGCCGCCGCGGGCAGCCCTCGCAGCCGGTGCTCGAGCAGGAGCGGCGTCGGGCGGTGCTCGGCCTCGTCGAGCGTGCGATGGAGTGCCTCAACCCGCGGCAGCGCGAGGTGGTCGAGCGCTTCCACACGCAGGGGCGTCCGATTCCCGAGATCGCCGCGGAGATGGGCATTCCCGAGGGCACGGTGAAGAGCCACCTGCATCGCGCCCGGAGGCGCATGCAGGAGTCGATCGCGGCGGACGAATCACGGCATCGCTTGGCGCTCGAGGCCTTGGAGTCGCTCGATGCGTGACCGCCGTCCCGTCCGCTTCGAGCGCCACCGCGCTCATCGCTCGTGGCCTCGCATCCAAGCGAGCGTCCATCGACGCCGTGCGGTCGTCCCCGATCTTGTCGAGGAGATCCTCGGCGACCTCGGTTGGCGACGCATCGATCGCATGGCCCAGCGGCTCCGTCGGGGCCTTCGGGCCGCGTTCCTCGTCGCGGCCGTCGCCGTGGCCGGGTCGATCGCGGTCGAGGCGGCGGATCGCGCCGCTTCGGGTCGCGTGCCGGGCCTTCTCGACGAGGCGATCCGCAACTTCGGCGAAGTTCCGTCGGAGTGGCGAGACGCGGACTGGGCCGAATGGATGGGAGGCGTCGAGCCGCCGCCGTCTCAGGATCCGTCGCCGACTCGAACCGAGCGATGGAACAGTGTGATCGCTGCGGCGCCCTGGTCGCCGGTCTGATCCGTCAAGCGCGTCTACGTCGAACCGCCGTGGCTTCCCCGACTCCGTCCGCCTTCGCCGTGTTGGATCGCTTCACCGTCATCGTGATGCTGGTGCTCGGTTCGTCGGCGATCGCCGTGGCGGGGCACCGTGCGGAGCCGCCTTCATCACGTCCCGACGAGCCGGCCTTCGCCTCGGCGGCGGTCGCGCCGCCGGATGCGGACTTCCTGCTTCGGGTACGAGGCTTTCCCAAGGTCTGGTCGAGCCTCGCGACCGCTCCGATCGGACGCTACCTCGCCGCGACGTTCGGCGCGAGCGATCTCGCGGTCGCCTGGCGACGCTTCGTCGAAGAGCGAGGCGAAGATCCTCGCGCGATGGCGACGGAACTCCTTCGCGAGGACGCGACCTGGATTGCGCGTCGGCGCGGCGGAGACGAGGAGTGGGTGCTGCTCACGCGGCTCGACGACTCGACGCGCCGTCGTCTGCTCGCGAACTGGCGACCGCGTCCGCTCGGACGAGGCTGGTTCGAACTCGAGCGAGAGGGGATCCTGCTCGTCGATGCGGCGCCGCACCTGGCGATCGCGGGCTCCTCGAGCCGCGACCTTCTGGTGGCCGTCATCTCGCGGCTCTCCGGGATCGGCGAGTCCGGCTCGCTTCGCGATGCATGGCGGATCCACGATCGGGCTGAGATCCGAGGCGGAGAGATCGAGTGCTATCTCGATCGCCGCCCGTGGAGCGACGAGGCCCTGCTCGCCACCGCCACGCTGACGCCTGGGGCGCTCGTGGCCGAACTGCATGCCGCCAAGCCGGATGCGGAGGCGATCGCCAACCGATCCTCGTTGGCGATCGACGCGGACTTCGCTTCGCTCGTCGGTTCGCTCGAGTCCGAGCATCTCGTCGTCGTCGCCTCGGCGGCGGGCGTGCCGATGCCGTTCGCATCCGAATGGCTGGCCGCGCTGCCCGAATCGGCGATCGCCCCGGCGCTCGGATCCGCGGCGGCAAACCGCCGAATCTGGGTCGTCGGCGAGTCGTGCGGCGGAAGCGACGACCCCGATCGCGACCTCCCCACACCGGCGATCGCGTTCGCGGTCGAACTTCGCGATCCGGGGCAGGCCGAACAGCGGCTCGATCGCTGGGGCGAGGCCCTCGCGGCGGGATTCAACCGGCGCTTCCCGAAGCTCGCATCGCCACCGCTGGCGGCGACGAGCACCCTGGATGGAGGATCGATCGATCTCGGGCCGCTGCTGGTCCGCACGCTGGGAAGTCACCCGCTGTCTCGGAGGATGCGGATCGACTGGTCGGTGGTGAGCGGCGATCGCGGCTCGTGGGCCGTCGTCGCGAGCGGGCCCGCGTGGCTTCGGAGCCTGCAGGGCGCGTTCGAGTCCGGCTCCGCGTCCTTCGAGCCCACCGACCCCGTGGTGGATCGCTCGGCGGCGGCACGGGATCTGGAGGCCGCAATCCAGGAAGGCTGTATCCGCGGCGACCGCGTAGGACGCCACTTCGAGCGATGGGTCGAGTCGGCCGATCGCCTGGCGTCGGAAGAGGATCGCGAGGCGTTCGCGAATCGCTGGCGACGAGTGGCCGAGGCGGCGCGGGCGATCGGCGAGGTGCGGTGGACGGTGGTGCGGTCGCCGTCCGGCTCGGTGCGGACCGCGATTCGAATCGGACTCCCCGACGCGGCGGACGCCGTCAGACCCGACTCGCCGTCCGGCGAAGATTGAGGATCAACTCGACCCGCCCGGTCGGCTCCTCGACGATCCTCGCGATTTCCGAAGCGGGAAGGCCTTCGGCGGCGAGCGACTCGATCCGTTCCTCGAGGCTCTGGGTCTGTTCGAGCAGCGGAACCCGATCGGCACCGGAGCGGGAATCGGAAAGGCGGGATTCGAGCTGCGCGAGCCGTCGCTCGAGCCGTGCCATCGCCACGCGAAGTTCGTCGGAGCCGCCCGTGCCCGCAGAAGCCTCGGCACGCTTCCTCGCACGGCGGCTGACCGCGGTCTGCCCAAGGAAGAGCGAGGATCGCACCGCCTGGCCCACCAGCCCGATGAAGGAGGCGACGAGCACCACCGCCGCGACTTCGGACCAATGCTCCGCCCACCAACCGGCTGCGATGACCACGTCCTTCTACTCCTCGGCCGCCCACCCTCGGACCCCGACTGCCCCGCCGGCAACCTGGGAATCCGCCCAATACTATCGAGTGATTGAACGATCGCGACCTCTCGGACCCTGAAGAAACGGACCCGGCGCGGCTGCTGCTGGCCGGTCGCCATGGTCTGGCCGCGGACTTGGCCGCGTCGCTGCAGCATGCGTGCGGCCCCGACGGCGGAAGCATCGTGCTCGCGGTGAGCGGGGGACCGGACTCGCTGGCCTTGCTGTGGCTCGCCGCGGCGATCGCTCATCGCTCGGAGGCCGCCGTCCGTTGGCGGCCGTGGGTGGTGCACATCGATCATGGCCTGCGGGAGGACTCGGGGGCGGATGCGGCGCTCGTGCTCCGACAAGCGGCGGCCGCGGGCCTTCGCGGCGAGGTTGTGCGAGTCGACTGCCTCGGGCCGGGCAACGTCTCGGATCGCGCGAGGCGGGCTCGCTACGAGGCGTTGGAGCAGGTGGCCCGTGATCGAGGGGCGGGCGCGATCGTGACCGCGCATCACGCCGAGGACCGCCTCGAATCGATCCTCATCGGCCTCGGTCGAGGCCGCGGGCTCGAGTCGCTGCACGCGATGCCGGCGCGACGCCCCCTCGGGGAAGGGCTCGTCCTCGCACGGCCACTGCTTCGCGTCCCGAAGTCGGCGCTGATGGCGTTCGTGGCGCACCTGGGCCTCGAGCCGGCGATCGATCCAAGCAACGCGGACCCGCGTCGGCTGCGGGCACGCCTTCGGCAGATCGTCGTTCCGGAGCTCGAGGCGATCCTGCCCGGAGCCGCCATGCACGCTGGATCGATGGCGGACGAAGCGGTCCTCGCCGCCGACGCGATCGACCGATGGCTCGACGAGGCGTTCGGCCCTCGCGAGGCGACCTCGTGGCCGCGGGACGCGCTCGCGGCGCTGCCGAAGGCGCTTCGCGTCGCCGGCCTGCTTCGGGCGCTGCGGGAACTCGATCCGAGCGCGTCGCGCGACATGCCGCGTCGTAGCGTCGAAGCGGTGGCGGCGGCGATCGCCGATCAAGAAGTGCGCCCTCGGCGGTGGGCGATCGGCTCATCGCTCGAGGCGGCGATCGACGTGAGGTTGGTGACGCTTCGGCGTCGCGGCGAGGACGGTCACGAGCCGCTCGACCGCCACGGTCCGAGGCACGCCGCGACCTGATCGGGCTCCGCGGCCACGCACCGCACCCTGCCATCCTCGACGAGGACGAGCACCGGCGGCTTCACGAGCCAGAGCGGACCGGTCGGCAGCGAGAGCCGTTCGCACTCGGCACACGCGATGTCGTCGGGCTGATCGGACTCGAGGACCACGGCGCCCGCTTCGGGCGGCACCTCGAGGGCGATCACGCGAAACGGCTGCGGCGTCGCGAACCACGACTCGAAGAACTCGTGGCAACTGCCGCAGTGCGGGTTGTAGAGGACGATCGCGCTGCGTCCTTCGAGCGTGAGGGCGGTGAGCTTCGGCACGCGGGCGCCGAGCCCGGTCTCGGGAATCGTCTTGCCGACCCAGTCCTCGACCGCGAGTTCGACGATCTCCCCCGAGAAGGAGCCGAGCGTCGGCACCGCCGGCGAGATCGGGATGCGGGCCGCCGTCGCCACGCTCGCGGTCGCGATCGCGAGAAGCAACACGATGCGCCATGCCGGCGATCCGCCGCCGATCGTCGCGGCGGGTCGCCGTGCGAGAGGCGGCAGCAGCAGGCCGCAAAGGGCGAGGAGGACGGCGGGTGGAAGGAAGCTCGCGGCCTCGACGCCGCGCCCCGCGAGGGCCGACAGCTCCGCAATGGCCGCAAAGGAGAGCAGAAGCGCCGCGGCGAGCGAAATCGCCCGCGACCACGGTCGAAGCACGATCGCCGCGACCGCGAACGCGAGCTGCACGCCGATCAGAAGCCGAAGCGCCATCTCCGCGGAGATCTCGAAGCGGGTCGCGATCCCGTCGATCCAGAAGGGAAGCGCCTCGACGCCGCTTCGCGACTCGATCGCCACCAGGGCGACAAGCAGCCCCGGCACTCCGACGCGGGCCGCCAGGATCGCCGCGGGCGATGGCCGCACCGTGGGTTCAGCGGGCATCGAGGCACTCGGCGAGCTTCGCCTCGTCGTCGACGTCCTCGCACGCGCACACGACGATGCCGTCGACCATCGTGAGCAGCACCGGCGTCGTGATCACGTAGCTCGGCCCCTTGGGGAAGCTCGCGAGCGTGCAGTTCACGCAGGGCATCTCGAGCGCCGCGGCGGGGTCGGTGTCGGGAATCTCGATCGCGAGGACCGGCGTCTCGAGTTCGCCGGGGAAGTGGTTCTCGAGGAGCTCGTGGCAGTGCTCGCAATCGGCGCGGTAGAGCACCACATGCCAACGTCCCTCGGCGATGCCGGCCGGAACCGGACGCACCAGCTGTCGCGCGAGCGGCTGGCCGGCGAACGGCTTGCCGACCCAGTTCTCGAACTTGTCGAAGTAGAAGGGCTCCGGCGGCGGCGCCGGCATCGACCATGGGTCCGTGGCCGCATCCGAGGCCTCGGATCCGCCATCGGCCACCGCGGGCGGCCCGTCGCCCGAGACGTTCGCGGGACCTCGTGCGGGCACCGCGAAGGCGACCGCGATGCCGGCCAACGCGACGGCGGCGGTGATCGCCGCCATGCGGTTCTGGATCTTCATCCAGTGCGCCGAGAGGGGCACGCGGAAGGAGAGCACCGCGGCGAGCAGGCCGGCGTCGATGAGGAACATGACCGGCGCCGGCGGTCCCTTGCTCCCGAAGCATCCGCAATCCGAGAGCATGCCCTCGAGGCCACCCTTCTGGTAGCCCTGCCAGAGCACTGCCGCGAGGACCACGAGAAAGAGCGACAGGATCCCGGCGGCGACCATCCGGGAGAGCCGAGGGAAGAGCACCATCACCGCGACCGCCGCGAACTCGATCCCGATCATGGCCCGCATCGAGAACATCAGGAATGTCGCGAGGTCGGCGCCGAGGGCACTGCCGATCTCCCGAATCACCGAAAGCACCGGCGGCGGAAGCAGCAGCGGGTCGCGCTCGAAGAGCTTGAAGGTCGCGCCGGCGAAGACCCACGCCGGGACGACGACGCGGCTGACGAGACTGCCGGCGATCTTCGACCAGTGCGGCGGACCGAGATGGACGCCCGGGATCAGGTCGCCGGGTGAGGAGGTTTCGTGCGCGCTCACGGGATTCTCCGGAGGACCGGCGAAGATTCGAGATCGAGTCGATCGAGGTTTCGCCCGGTCGCGGGGGCGGGATGATAGTCCTCGGCCGAATCGCGATCGGATCGTGATCGAACGCGGATCGGCGCCCGGAGCGATCCCACGACCATGGCCGACCGACCCGATCCTCTGCTCATCCTTCCGGATCAACTGTCGCTCGAGGTCGGCCCGCTCGCGCGAGCCGTCGAGTCGGGCGGGCGAGTTCGCGTGCTGCTTCTCGAAAGCGGCGAGTGGCTCACGCGGCGTCCCTATCACCGGCAGCGGATCGCGTTGATCCTCCTGAACCTTCGGGCCTTTGCCGAGGAACTGGAGGCCGCGGGTTTCGAGGTCGACCGGCTCCACGGCTCCGGTACCATGCAAAGTCTGCTCGCGGCGTGGCGCGACGCGCAGCCGGACACCACGCTGCACGGGCGCGAACCCGCGGAACGGGAGATGCGGCTCGAACTCGAGCCGCTGGCGGCGCAAGGCAGGCTCGCCTGGCAGTCGAATCCGTTCTTCCTGACCGACCGATCGATGTTCGAGGAGGCGTGCGGGCGCGGGGCGAAGTCCCGCTTCCGCATGGACACCTTCTACCGAAAGGTCCGGGCCGCGACGGGCCTGCTCATGGAGCCGGACGGCTCGCCCGAGGGCGGCCGGATCTCCTTCGACGTCGAGAACCGCAAGCCGTGGAAGGGTGAGCCCGCGGCGCCGGTGCCGCCGCGCTTCGCGATGACCCAACGGCGCCGTGAAGGCGCGAAGGAGATCGAATCGCGCTTCGCGGCGCATCCGGGCACGCTCGACGTCGAATCGTTGCCCGCGACCTTGGACGACGCGCTTCGGCTGTGGTCGTGGGCGAAGTCGGAATGCCTCGAGCACTTCGGCCCCTACGAGGATGCGATGAGTCGCCGCAGCCGTGGGCTCTTCCACACGAGGATCTCGCCGGTCCTCAACCTCGGGCGCATCCTGCCGCGACGGCTCGTCGACGACGTCGCGGCGATGACGAACCTGCCGCTCCCGAGCCGCGAGGGGTTCATCCGCCAGGTGATCGGATGGCGCGAGTTCGTGCGGCATGTCCATGACGCGACCGACGGACTTCGCGCGATTCGGGGGGAGCGCGTTGCGACGCGCGCGACGCCCGGCGACGGCGGATGGAGCGCGTGGTCGGGCGGATCCTGGAGTCCGTCCGCGCCGCCGCCCGCCCAGATCGACGGCGGAAGCGATGCGAATGCGTTGGGGCCCGGCGTCGGCGTGCCGCCGGCGTTCTGGGGGCGCGAGAGCGGGCTCGCGTGCCTCGATCACGTGGTCTCGGACGTCTGGGCCGAAGGCTGGTCGCACCACATCACGCGACTCATGGTGCTGGGCAACATCGCAAGCCTCCTCGACGTCTCGCCCCGCGACCTCGCGGACTGGTTCTGGATCGCGTACGCGGATGCGTGGGAGTGGGTGGTCGAGCCGAACGTGATGGGCATGGCGACGTGGGGGCTCGGCGGCGCGATGACCACCAAGCCCTACATCGCCGGCAGCGCGTACATCGATCGCATGAGCGACTACTGCCGCGGCTGCCGATTCGTGCCCAAGGCCGGCCGCGCGAACTCCTGTCCGCTGACGCGGCTCTACTGGGCGTTTCTCGATCGACACGAGGCGTCGCTTCGGGACAATCCCCGCCTCGGCGTCGTCATGCAGGCGATGCGAAAGCGCCCCGAGGCCGAGCGTCGAGGCGATCGCGCGGTGTTCGCCCGAGTGCAGTCGATCCTGATCGAAGGCCAGCCGCTGCCGCACGACGTCGTCTCGAGCACTGCCGACTGATCCCATGCCGATCCTGCTTCATTCGAGTCGTATGCCGGTGCCCGTCGAGGCGCTCGCCGCGTGGCACTTCCGTCCCGGCGCCCTCGCCCGCATGACGCCGCCTTGGACGCAGGTGCGGCACGCGCGAACCTTCGGCGGCGTCGCCAACGGCGCGATCGCGGAGTTCGAGGTGCGCATCGGCGGACTGTGGTGGCGCTGGAAGGCGGTACACGAGGAGGTCGATCCGCCGAGGGGATTCCGCGACCGTCAGGTCGAGGGGCCCTTCGCCTCCTGGGTGCACGACCATCGCTTCCTCCCCGAGGAAGGTGCGCACAGCCTGCTCGAGGATCGCATCGAGTACGAGGTACGCGGCGGCGGGGCGGGGCGGCTCCTCGCGGGCGGCAAGGCGCATCGCGAACTCGTTCGCGCATTCCTCTTCCGGCACCGTCGATTGCGGAGCGACCTGCGCCGGCACGCCGAATGCGCCGGCGATCCGCTGCACGTGGCGATCACCGGCGCCAGCGGGCTTGTGGGATCGAACCTCCACGCCTTCCTCTCGAGCGGCGGCCATCAGGTGCGACGAATCGTCCGCGGGCGGCCCGATGCCGCCGAAGGCGACATCGCGTGGAATCCCGCCAAGGGCGAGGTCGACGCCAAGGCGCTCGAGGCCCTCGAGGCGGTGGTGCACCTCGCGGGCGAGAACATCGCCGCCGGGCGATGGACCAAGGCCCGCATGGAGTCGATCCGCGCAAGCCGCGTCGAAGGGACGCGTCTGCTCTGCGAGACGCTCGCGCGGCTCGAGCGGAAGCCCAAGGTGCTCGTCTCCGCGTCGGCCGTCGGCTTCTACGGCGACCGCCCGGATCTCGACCTCGCGGCGCCGCTCGACGAATCCGGGCCGCGAGGCGAGGGATTCCTCGGCGAGGTCGCGGCGGCGTGGGAGGCCGCGACCCGACCGGCGGAGGAGGCGGGCATTCGCGTCGTGCATCTGCGCATCGGCGTCGTGGTCGCGGCCCAAGGTGGTGTCGTCGCGAAGTTGCTGACGCCGTTCTCCCTCGGGCTCGGCGGCCCGGTCGGGAGCGGCCGTCAGGCGATGCCCTGGATCGCGCTCGACGACCTGCTCGGCGCGATCCTCTGGTCGATCCGGCGTGAGGACCTTCGCGGCGCGGTCAATGCGACGAGCCCGCAACAGCGAAGCAACCGTGCGTTCGGAGCGGATCTCGCGTCGGTGCTGCGGCGGCCGGCCTTCATGCCGCTGCCGAGCCTCGCGGTGAAGGCGATCTTCGGACGCATGGGCACGGAACTCCTGCTCGCGGGGGCACCTGTCGCGCCGCGGCGGCTGCTCGAGTCCGGCTTCCGATTCGAGTTCCCCACGCTTGCGGAGGCGCTTCGCTTCGAACTCGGGCGAGGGGCTGCGAACGAGGCGATCTCCCGATGAACACGATCCTCTGGTTCCGGCAGGACCTCCGGCTCGACGATCACGACGCGGTGCTCGCGGCAGCGGCGCGAGGCGAGGTGACGCCGGTCTTCATCTGGGATCCCGACGGCGAAGGGCGATGGGCTCCCGGTGGCGCGAGCCGATGGTGGCTCGATCGCTCGTTGCGTTCGCTGGCCGCCTCGCTCGAGGCGATCGGAAGCCGACTCGTGGTGCGACGCGGAGACTCGGCGTCGGCGCTCGCGAGCCTTGCGAAGGAGCTTGGCAGCGATCGGGTCATCGCGAGCCGTCGCTTCGAGCCGGCCGCGATCGAGACCGAACGCGCGGTCGCGTCGGCGCTCTCGTCGATCGGCGCCTCGCTCGACCTGCATCTGACCTCGCTGCTCTTTGCGCCGGAGTCGATCCGCAGCGGCTCGGGCGAGCCGTACCGGGTCTTCACGCCGTACTGGCGAGCGTGCCTGAAGGCGAGCGGCGAGATCGCGAAGCCTCGCGAGGCGCCGAAGCGACTCCCGCTGCCGAAGCGCCCGCCGCGCGGCGAGTCGATCGACGCGCTCGGCCTCGCACCGACGATTCCATGGGATGCCGGGCTCGCCGAGATGTGGACGCCCGGAGAAGCCGGCGCCAAGGCTCGGTTCGCGGCGTTCTGCCGCAGTGCGATCGAGGGCTACGGCGAGGGCCGCGATCGTCCGGAGATCGTGGGCACCTCCTTGCTCAGCCCGCATCTGCATTTCGGCGAGATCTCGCCGCGGCGGATCTGGCATCGGATCGCCGCGCAGGAGCAGCGCTCCATCGATGCCGACAAGTTCCTCGCCGAGATCGGTTGGCGCGAGTTTGCCCACCACGTGCTCGTGGCCTTCCCGCGCACGCCGGAGCGGCCGCTGCGTCCCGAGTTCGAGCGGTTTCCGTGGCGTCGCGATGCGGCGTCGCTGCGGGCTTGGCAGCGCGGCGAGACCGGCTATCCGATGGTCGACGCGGGCATGCGGCAACTCTGGCACACCGGATGGATGCACAACCGCGTGCGGATGATCGTGGCGAGCTTCCTCGTGAAGCACCTGCTGCTTCCGTGGAACGCCGGCGCGGCGTGGTTCTGGGACACCCTCGTCGACGCGGACCTCGCGAGCAACACCCTCGGATGGCAGTGGTCGGGCGGGTGCGGCGCCGATGCGGCGCCCTACTTCCGGATCTTCAATCCGACGAGTCAGGGCCTGAAGTTCGATCCCGAGGGCACCTATGTCGGCCGCTGGGTGCCGGAATTGGCGGGACTGCCCGCCGCTGAGATTCACGAGCCGGCCGCCGCCGATCTGCGGGTGCTGGAGCGGGCCCCCGGCTTCCACGACGCGCGCCTCGACCTGTCA
>JBMTTG010000002.1:0-38169 GCA_049449095.1 Phycisphaerales bacterium
CGATCGACAGCGCGAGGATCACGCCGATCGCGACAAGCACCTCAAAGAGGGAGAAGCCGCGGCGAACGCGTCCCGAATCCGTACGACCTCGGAAGGCGACCAATGCGCGCACTCCTGCGCTGCCGCAACTCATCGCGCCTCCTCCGAGAAGAGCGAGCCGAGACCTTCATCCTCGTCGAGGCTCGGCCGAGTTCCCGAACGCGGCGGCCGCGCGAGATCCTCGAAGGAGTCGAAGTCCTCGAGCGCATCGACATCGACGCCTCGTGCCGGCAGCAGTTGCCGGAGCGAGAAGATCGAGCCAGACGCGGTGCCGTCGGGACCCGCCTCGAAGACCCCGATCTCCGCGAGCACGAGCCCGGCGAAGTCGCTGCGACGGGTCCGCGCCTCGACGCGGAACCCGTCCCACGGCGGCGGCAATTCCTCGAAGTCCCCGCCGGTGAGGTCGCCCATCGGACGAAGCCCCGCTTCGAACTCCGCCATCAGCGAGCGAGCGCAGTCGACCGCCGAAGCCAGTCGTTCCGCGCGAGCGATGGCCCGGGTGCAGTCGGTCATCACGCCGAGCACGAGGCTTCCCGTCGCGACGAAGAGCGCGAGCGCCAGCATCGTCTCGAGCAGGATGCCTCCGGCGCGGCGATGGCGCCGCAGCGGCTGGCGACGATGGCGCAATCCTCGGCGGCGCCCGGTCACGGCGTCGATTCCTCGTCGTCCGTGTCGTCCGGCTGATCCTGCTCGTCCGTTCCGGCTTCGGAGCCCCGTTCGCCCTCGTCGCGGCCAGCGCGATCGGAACGTCTCTCGGCGCCGCGATCGCGACCCGGCGGATCCTGCGCCTCGGCCGGCTCGCGCGGGGCCTCCGTGTTCGTCTCGCGATCGAGTTCGCTCATGCCGCCGCGTGGCACCACCCGCTCGATCTCGCCCCAGCGGGGCACGCCGGACGGGTCGCCGAGCGAGAGCCGCAGGCGACGGCGATCGTCGTCCTCGGGCGCCGGCAGCATTCCGTCTGCGGGCATCTCCTCGAGCCACCACGATCCAGCGAGCATGTTCGAGCCGTCGGGCAGATAGATCGCGATCGGTCGATCGATCGGTCCCGCGTCGATCGAGATCGGCTCGTCGTCGAGGGCCTCGATCAGGTCGGCACCGGCGAACTCGATCGCCGCGTCGGGCTCCTCGAACTCCGCGCGGGAGCCGCTTCCGATGGGCCGCAGCCCGATGCCCGCGGGAAGGCGACGAACCGCCCAACTCGCGCCGATCGGCTGCACCGCCGGATCGTCCTCGCGAGGCTCGGCCTCGAATCCGAAGGCCTCGTCGAGTTCCGAACCGGACGACTCCCCGAGCGAGAGCCGATCCGGATCGAGAAAGGTCGACCGCACCTCTATAGAAGGATCGGACTCGCCTCGGCGAACCCGCACCTCGACGAGGCGGCCGCTCGACATCGCCTCGGCCCGGGCAAGCATCAGGATCGCGGTGAGCGTCTCGGCGGACTCGGGGAGGTCCCGCGCCGAGAGACGCGACCACGCCCACGGCAAGGCGATCGCGGCGATCGCGACGAGGACCTCGAACAGCGAGAACCCCGCCCGCACCCGCGAGCGGCGGGCGGATCGGGCGGGGCCTCGCGCGATCGAACGCGGTCGTTGACGCGGCTGGTCAGCCGCCGGTCGAGTCCATCGCACCGAAGTCCTCTTCGAGCGAGCCGTCCTCGCCGACACGACTCTCGTGGATCGAGATGTCGTCCTCGGTGCCCTCCTCGCCGTCGGGGCCGACCGAGATGAGGTCGTAGTCGAGACCCTCGATCTCGCTCGGCTGGCGATAGATCCACTCGTGGCCCCAGAGATCGGTGGGCGCCGGCTTCTTGAGATAGGGACCGCCCCACCGCTCGCGGTCGTCGTCGTCCTCGAGGTTCGAAGCGCTCCAGAGCACCACGATCCCCTCCTCCTCGCTCGGCCACCGCTTCATCTCGGCCTTGAACTGCTCGAGCGCCTGCTCGAAGGCCTGCAGCTGGATGCGGGTGTTGCCGGCGTCGGCCTTCTCGCTCGCCCCGAGCACGTTGACCAGCACCAGCCCGCCGATCGCGAGCAGGATCCCGATCACGATGAGGAGCTCGAGGATGGTGAAGCCGCGGCGAAGGCGGGCGGATCGGGCAGGTCGGGTGGGGCTCATCGGATTCGGGTGCTCCAGGCGAGGGGCGAACGGGACGGGACAGGCAAGGACGAGGCCGGGCGGGCGACTTGCGCCCTACCGGCGAGCGTTCCCGCGGTTGAGGGTGTGGGCGGTCACAGATCCGACCCCATCTGCATCATCGGCACGACCAGGGCCATGAAGATGAAGAGGACCAGTCCGGCAAGCAGAAGAAGGAGCGCCGGCTCCATGAGGCGGACGAGGATCGAGAGCAGCGAGTCGATCCGGCGCTCGGCGCCGTCGGCGACGCCGATGAGGACCTCCGGCAGGTTGTTGGCGCTCTCCCCCACCGAGATCATCTCGAGGGTGTCCTCGGGAAAGAGGCCGCTGCGGCCCAGCGGCGCCGCAAGCGGCTCGCCCGACCGCACCGACTCGACCGCCGCATCGACCGCCTCGGCCAGGATCGGATTGCCCGCCGCGTCTCGGCTGATCTGCATGGCGGCGATCAGGGGAATGCCGTTCTCAAGAAGCGTCCCGAGCGTCCGGCAGAAGCGAGCGACCGCAAGGTTCCGCAGGATCGGGCCGATGCCCGGCACCCGAAGCTGACCCGCCGCGATCCGCCGCTTCGCCCCGGGCCGCCGCGACATCCAGATCCAGCCCGCGACCGCGCCGGCGACGAGCACCATGAGCAGCGGCCACCAGCCGGTGAGCCACGACGAGAGCCCGAGCAGGATGCGGGTCGCGAGCGGCAGCTGCATGTCGGCAAAGAGATCCGCGAACTTGGGCACGAAGAAGACGAGCGCCGCGACGACGAGTCCGAGCCCCACCACGAGCAGCACCACGGGATAGATCAGGTTGCCGACCACCTTGCCGCGCATCTCGCCCTGCTTCTCGAGGAAGGTCCCGAGCCGCGCGAGCACCTGTTCGAGGAAGCCGCCTCGTTCGCCGGCGCGGATCATCGCGACCTGCACCGACGGGAAGGTGCGCGGGAAGCGGCTCATCGCATCGGCGAGCCGCTCGCCCTCGGCGACCGCATCGGCGATCGCGCCCATCGACTCGGCGAGGCCCGCGTGGCTCTTGCTTCGGGCGAGCAGGCGGAGCGATCGAAGCAGCGGGACGCCGGCGCGCAGGAGATCCGCCAGTTGCCGATACGCCGCGGCGAGCCGCGCCGTCGGCACCTTGCGGCCCGTCGCCGGGGCACTCCCCGCCTCGGTGACCCGCACCGGCGCGAGGCCGCGGGACTGAAGCTCCGCGACGACCGCGCCCGAGGTCATGCCCTCGAGGGTTCCGGTCACCGGCCGGCCTTCGGTGTCGCGTGCGAGATAGGCGAAGTTCGCCATGGGCGGAGTGTAGGGCTGCGATCGAAGCGTCTCGGCGAGCCGCACGACCCGACGAGCCGGTGCGCATCGGATCGCGGCGGCCCGCGACTACACTCGCGCGATGCCTGCTTCGCCGCGCGTCGTGAGCCTGCTTCCCTCCGCGACCGAGGTCCTCTGCGAGATCGGCGCCGCGGACCTTCTCGTCGGGCGAAGCCACGAGTGCGACTGGCCGCCGGCGATCACGGACCGCCCGGTGCTTACCGCCGCCCGCACCCACGGCTCCGATCCGGCCGACATCGATCGGCAGGTCCGCGCGTCGCTCTCGGAGGGACGGTCGCTCTACGAACTCGACGTCGAACGGCTCGCCTCGCTTCGGCCCGACGTCATCCTCACCCAGAACCTGTGCGAGGTCTGCTCGATCGATCTCGCGGCGGTCGAGCGGGCGGCGGCCGGCATGGATCCTCGCCCGACGATCGTCAGCCTCGACCCGCACGGCATCGAGGAGGTCTTCGACGATCTCCTTCGCGTGGGGGATGCGGTCGGCCGGGCCCACGATGCCCAAGAGGCGATGGTGAGGCTCCGCGATCGCTACTGGACCGCGATCGACTTCGTGAACCCCTACGAGCCTGCCGGCGAGGTCGCCTTCCTCGAGTGGATCGATCCGATCTTCGTCGGCGGGCACTGGACGCCGCAGATGATCGAGGCCGCCGGCGGCCTGCACTCGCTCAACCCCGCCGGCGCCAAGAGCCGGACCGTGGCGCCGGAGGAACTGCTCGAACTCGCGCCGCAGCGGCTCGTCGTCTGCCCGTGCGGCGTCGATCTCGACGCGACCGCGAAGCAGATCGCGGAGATCTCGGAACGCGCCTGGTGGAAGCCGCTGCTTGCAGGCCTCGCGCACCCGCCGGTCATGGTCGACGGCAACGCGATGTTCAACCGGCCCGGGCCGCGCCTCGTCGAGGCGTTCCGCTGGCTCGTCGGCTGGCTGCAGGATCGGCCCGAACTCGTGCCGGAGGGGTTCCCGGTGCGGACGTTCGGAGCATGACGCGAAGCGCTCGACGCTGCGCACTCTGCGGGCTTACACCACGACGTTCACCATCCGGCCCGGCACCACGATCACCTTCTTCGGCGCCTTGCCGCCGAGATGCGGCACCACGCCGGGATCGGCGAGCGCGATCGCTTCGATCTCGGCGGGACTGGCCGTCGCGGGCACCTTGATGCGGGCCCGCAACTTCCCCTGCACCTGCACGGGAACCTCGATCTCGTCCTCGACGAGCATGGCCGGATCGAACGAAGGCCAGGCCGTGCGGTGCAGGCCGCCCTCGACGCCGATCCGCGCGGCGATCTCGTCGGCGACGTGCGGCGCGAACGGCCACAGGATCCGCGCGAAGCGCTCGAGCTGATCGCGGGTCATGCCGCCCTGCGTCGGATCGGGCATGCCGGTCGGACGCGTCGCCGCGTTGACCAGCTCGATGAGCGCCGCGATCGCGGTGTTGAAGGCGAGCCGCTCGATGTCCTCGCCGACCTTCGCGATCGTCTTGTGCAGGAGCTTCTCGATCGCGGGATCGGGCTTCGCGGCGCAGAGCGCCTCGCCGGACCGCTCGTCGATCGCGAGCCGCCACGCCCGCTGCAGGAAGCGGAACACGCCGACGATGTCGCGGGTGTTCCAGGGCTTCGACGCCTCGAGCGGGCCCATGTACATCTCGTAGAGGCGGAAGGTGTCGGCGCCGTACTCGGCGATCACGTCGTCGGGGTTGACGACGTTCTTCAACGACTTCGACATCTTGGCGGCGATCTGGGCGACCGGCTCGCCGGTGGCGATCTCGACGAACCGGCCGTCGCCGCGCTCCTCGACCTGATCGATCGGCACGAGGCTCTTGTCCGAACGCTGATACGCGAAGCTCGTGATCATGCCCTGGTGGAAGAGCTTCCCCATCGGCTCGGGTGTCGAGACGACACCGAGGTCGAAGAGCATCTTGTGCCAGAACCTCGCATAGAGCAGATGGAGTACCGCGTGCTCGGCGCCACCGACATAGAGATCGACGCCGCCGGCGTGGCAGGTCGCCGGGTCGTAGCGATCGGGCACCGCGCCTTCGCCGGCCGATCGCTTGCGGGAGAGCATCCAGTAGCGCTCGGCGTCCGCATCGACGAAGCGCGCCTCCGCCTGCGGCGAGCAGTAGCGAAGGTAGTACCAGCAGCTTCCCGCCCAGCCGGGCATGGTGTTGGTCTCGCGGACCACGGGCGCGCCGGGAGGCAGCGCTGACGGATCGACGCCCGCCGCGCCGGCGGTCGTGCGCACCCACTCGGAGGCCTTCGCGAGCGGAGGCTGCGGCGTGTCGCTCTCGATCGGCGAGTAGTCGGCGAGCGGCGGCAGCACGACCGGCAGATGCGCCTCGCCGATCGGATGGTGCAGGCCCTCCTCGTCGTAGACGATCGGAAACGGCTCGCCCCAGTAGCGCTGCCGCGAGAAGAGCCAGTCGCGCAGCCGGTAGTTGACCCGCTTCGCGCCGAGAGCCTTCGCCTCGAGCCACGCGATGACCGCCGCCTTCGCGGCCGAGGTGCCGAGCCCGTCGATCGAGAGGCCGGTCGCGGCGCTCGCGCTGTTGACCGCGACGCCCTCGCCGCAGGTCGCGCACTCGCCGTCGAAGGGCGTGCCGGCGATCTCGACGACCTGCTCGATCGGCAACGAGAACGCCTTGGCGAACTCGAAGTCGCGCTCGTCGTGCGCGGGCACCGCCATGATCGCGCCGGTGCCGTAGCCCATCAGCACGTAGTCGGCGGTCCACACCGGGATGCGCTTGCCGGTCGCAGGGTTGATCGCGAAGAGCCCCGTCGGGCAGCCGGTCTTGTCCTTGGCCTGCTGCCGATCGACGTCGGCGCGGTTCCGCGCCGCGGCCACGTACTCGGCGAGCCTCGGATCGTTCGATGCCGCGATCGCCCGCTCGACGAGCGGATGCTCGGGGGCGACCACCATGTAGGTCGCGCCGAAGATCGTGTCGGGCCTCGTCGTGAAGACCTCGAGGTGCTCGCCCGAACCGTCGTCGAGGGCGAATCGGATCTCCGCGCCCTCGCTGCGGCCGATCCACTCGCCCTGCAGCGTCTTCGTCGACTCCGGCCAGTCGACGAGCGCCAGATCCTCGAGCAGGCGGTCGGCGTAGGCGGTGATGCGGAACATCCATTGACGCAGCGGCATGCGCAGCACCGGGTGCCCGCCGCGCTCGCTGCGTCCATCGATCACCTCCTCGTTCGCGAGCACCGTCCCGAGCTTCGGGCACCAGTTGACGGTCTGCTCGCCGAGATAGGCGAGGCGATGGCGATCGAGATGCGCCTGCCGCTCGCGCCTCGAGCAGGCGGACCACGCCTTCGGGCCCTGCTCGGTGTCGATCGAACGGTCCTCGCTCGTCAGCGCAGCTTCGAGTTCCGCGATCGGCCGGGCCTTCCGCTGCGACGGATCGAACCACGACCCGTAGGCCTTCAGCCAGATCCACTGCGTCCAGCGGTAGTACTGCGGATCGATCGTCGCGAACTCGCGCGACCAGTCGTAGGAGAAGCCGAACCGCTTGAGCTGTCGACGGAAGGTGTCGATGGCCTTCTTCGTCGTCACCTCCGGATGCACGCCGGTGGTGATCGCGTACTGCTCGGCCGGCAGCCCGAAGGCGTCCCAGCCCATCGGATGCAGGACGTTGAAGCCCCGCATCCGCTTGTAGCGGCAGACGATGTCGGTGGCGGTGTAGCCCTCGGGGTGCCCCACGTGGAGGCCCGCGCCCGAGGGATAGGGGAACATGTCGAGGCAGTAGAACTTCGGCTTCGAGGCGTCGAAGTCCGGGTCGCCCGGATTGGGCTGACGGAAGGCGTCCTCCGATTCGAGCCGTGCCTGCCAGCGCTCCTCGATCTCGTTGGCGAGCGCGCCGGTGTAGCGATGCGGATGGTCGTTTGGGCTTGGCTCGGTCATGTTCGGGTCTTGCGAGACGGCGGGAATCGTGGGATCGCGTGTTGTACCCGCACGATCCGCGCCGATCGCGCTTGGCCTCCGGCGCTTCGTGCGCCTTGGATGGGACCCCTCGCCAGACCGATCGTCGCATCGCTCGCGCGGCCTCTCCCCCTCCTCTTGCTACAACCGCCCCATGCTCTCGCCAGCCCTCGCCCGGATCGGCGCCCTCTACGCGGCCTGCTTCGTCTACTCGGCGATCCGCTACGTCGCATTCGCGCCGAAGAACCTCGAGAACCTGCCGGTCTTCATCGTCAACAAGGGCGTCTCGATGGCGGCGGCGCTCGCGTTCGCGCTCGGCTTCCTCGCCCAGCTTCGACGCTCCCGCGGAGGCTCGCCGCGGGTCTCGCCGGGCGACTGGTTCCGCGCGGGGGTCTTCGGCGTGATCTGGCACATTCCGATGTCGCTGGCGATCCTCGAGCCTTCCTACTTCAAGGAGTTCTTCCGTCCGATCGAGGCGGTGGCCGAGGGCATGCCTGCCATCTCGCCGCGGCTGAGCTTCGAAGGCGAGCTCGTCTTCATGTTCGGCGGGCTCGCGGCGGCCCTGGTGTTCCTGCTGATGCGGCCGCAATGGGACGCGGCGACGAGACGGCGGATCTCGCTCGCGGCGATGCTGGCGCTCTTCGCCCACATCGCGGCCATGGGCTGGTCCCGCGGCCTCAACATCAACGCGAAGCACGCCTACCTGCCGCCGATGTGGCTCCTCAGCGTGATCGGCGTCGCGATCGCGGTCTGGTGGCTGCTTCGGACGCCCGTCCGCGAGGAGCGGCCCGAGGATCGCTGACCTCCGCGATGCCGAAGGTCACTTCCCCTTCGCCAGCGGCTTCTCGTTCGCGGTGATGTCCTTGGGCGCGAAGGTCGTCGAGAGGTCGATCGTCCGCATGCCCGGCTTCGAGAAGTCGATCTTCGCGAGGTCCACCATCTCGATCTCGAGGCTCTCGTAGGTCCGCACGTACATGCGGCGATTGGTGCGGTCGTGGCAGATCGTCCACTCGGTGGTGTCGGTCGGCACGAGCTTCGCCGGGCCCTTCGAATCGAGGAAGCCCTTGGTGTTGGCGGTCTGGTCGGCGGTGTTGGAGGTGATCGCGCCTTCGAAGATGTCGAAGCCGTTGAGCACGTGGAACCCGAGGTTGACCGTCTCCGAGGCGGTCTTCGCCGGGGTCGCCCAGTGGGAGAAGAGCGCTGCGCGGACGAAGCGCGACGGCGGCGTGAAGTCGCCCGGAAGCCCCAGCGCTCCGGTGCCCTGCCCGAAGTTCTCGATCGAGCGGTCGCCGAGGGTGATGCTCGGCACGTTGGTCGAGGAGAGGTTCACGTAGTTGCTGACGTTGATCCGCTGCCAGTCGAGGGGCGGCGAATTCGTGAGCACGCCGAGCGGATTCTCGTGGAGGTTCAGCTTGCCGCCGACCCACTCGGCGATCACCACGCGACCCGTCGCGTCGGCGATGTAGTAGTGCAGCGGAAGCACCATCTTGAAGGGCGGAAAGTCCTGCTGCGCGACGTAGACCTTCTCGGTCTTGAGCGCCTCGACCGCCTCCTCGACGCTCGCGCAGGTCGAGAGCAGGCAGATCGCGCCCTCCCAGCTGCCGATCGAGCGGTCGGTCTTCGCCGGATCCGCCGGCATGTACTCGGTGTATCCGGGCAGATAGAGCATCCCGATCGCGAGGCCCTTCTCGTTCATGCCGTCGGCGACGATCGTCTCGTCGATGTCGATGTTGCAGCCGACGACGCCATACTTGGCGGTCCACTGCAGGCCTGGACCGCCACCCGGCGCCGTGCCGGACATGCGGGGGCCGCGCGGCACGACGAGCACCTTCGAGTCGAACTCGACGCCGAACTCCATCGAGCGGAAGTAGATCCAGGCGCCGTCCTGCGAGCGAAGCTGGAACGCCGTGCAGGCGTCGGCGGAGCCCAAGGAGGAACCGAGCACGACGAGCGAGGCGAGGGTCGTGGCGGCGGCAAGAGAGGCGATCTTCATGATGCGAGGGCTCCGGAGCGCGGGTTCGAGACGAGAACTCGGAGGGTAGCCGTACCACGCTCGATGGACGAGCCTCGCCCGCCATCGCCATCCTCCAAGAAGGGCACGTCCCGGGCGGCTCGCGAGCACACGTTGCAGATCGGAAGCGACGACTCGACGTCCCGAGACGCCAGCGGACCTCTCGACCCGCGCGGGGGCCATGCGCTTGCGCCGGCGCCGATCCCGCGGCCCGAACGATTCCTCCGCCGAGCGCTCGGCCGCTGCTTCAGTCGATGCTTCAGTCGATCCAGGCCGACGAGGCGAGCGTCGCCGGATCGCCCTTGAAGTCCTTGCCTGCGAAGTGGCGGATCGCATCGCCGACGAGATAGAAGCTGCCGGTGATGCAGATGACGTCCTCGCGGCTCACCGCGCGGTTCGCAAGCTCGAGGGCCTCCTCGAGCGTGCGCCCGACCTGGCTCATCTTGCCGCTTCGCTCGGCGAACATCCGCTGCAGCTCCTCGGGATCCATCGCGCGGGGATTGCTGGCGCTTCGGGTGAAGATCACCTTGTCCGCGCCGAGGTTGACCCGATCGAGCATCGCGCCGACGTCCTTGTCCGAGCAGCAGCCGAAGACGCAGACCATCGAGTCGTAGGGCACGTGGGCGCCGGCGCACTTCATGAGCGCCGTGATCGCGGCGGGGTTGTGGGCCCCGTCGACGAGCACCCGCGGCCGCTCGTGCACCACCTGCATGCGGCCCGGAATGCGGGTGCGCCCGAGGCCCGCGGTCACCTTCTCCTCCGGGCAGTCCATGCCGTTGGCGCGGAGGATGTCGATCGCCGCGAGGGCGAGGCCGCAGTTGCCCGCCTGGTGCTCGCCGGGCAGCGGCACCGGAAGGTGCTCGAGCCGGCTCGTCTGGCTATAGAGGCAGACGCGGGTGTGCGGGCCGAGGTCGGGGCTCGAGCAGAAGCGGCTCGAGAACTCGATGTCCTTGTTGACCACCTTGAACGGTGCGCCGATCTCGGCGGCGATCTCCCGCATCACCGCGTCGATCGGATTGTCGAGATCGAAGGCCAGCGCCGGCACGCCGGGCTTGAAGATGCCGGCCTTCTCGCGGGCGATCTCCTGCCGGGTCGCCCCGAGCAGGCGGGTGTGGTCGAGTTCGATCGAGGTGACGATCGAGACCTCGGGGGTGATCACGTTGGTCGAGTCGAGCCGGCCACCGAGGCCGACCTCGATCACGGCGATGTCGATGGCCTGCTCGGCGAAGTGCTTGAACGCCGCGGCGGTCACGACCTCGAAGAAGGTCGGCGGCGAGTCGAGCGACGCGGACGCCTCGGCGACCGCGCGAATCGCGTCGGTGAACGAGGCGCGGTCGATGGGGCTGCCGTCGATCGAGATCCGCTCGCGGACGTCGATCAGATGCGGGCTCGTGTAGCGGCCCACGGTGTAGCCGCAGCCTTCGAGCATGGACGCGAGCATGGCGACGGTCGCGCCCTTGCCGTTGGTGCCGCCGACATGGATCGAGCGGAACTGCTCGTGCGGGTTGCCGAGCTTCCCGAGCAGCGTGCGCATGCGATCGAGCTTGAAGGCGTCGTCGCTGTAGCGGACGACCCGCATCCGCTCGATGTCGGCGCGGTCGTGGAGCCAGCGAAGCGCGGCCTGGTAGCCGGAGATGTCGCTCGACGCGGGGGCCTTGGGCTTCTTCGCCGCGGGCCTCGGCTCGGCCGGAACCGCGGCTCCGAGCCTCGCCTCGGTGAAGGCGGCGGCGGCGCTGCGCTTCGCGGCGGTCTTCGACTTGCTCTTGGAGGAAGACCTTCGCGACCCCGACGCCGCCTCGGCCGCGGGCGTCTCCGCAGCGGCGGCCTTGGCAGCCTTCGCCGGCTTGGCCGCGACCTTCGTGGCGGCGGAGGGTGCCTCCGCGGCGACGGCCTTGGTCGACTTGGAGGACTTGGGCTTGGAGGCCTTCTCGGTGGACTCGGAGGCGGTCGAGGACGCGGTCTTGGCGGATCGAGGCATAAGGGGGCGATCTTATCGGGACCCCAACGCATGTTCAACGGTTGAGTTGCAAGTCGCTGTCCAGAAGAGGTTTATGCATCGACTTGAATTTCCAGAATCCGATCGGTCCGCCTCGTGCCCTCAGCTTGGCCAGCGGTGACGGGGGTACCGCCGGCTGAGTTCCCCCCGGATTCGCGGATAGAGGTCTCGCCAGAAGCTCGCGAGATCGCTCGTGACCTGAATGGGCCGCTGGTTGGGGGCGAGGATCTCGAGGAGCACCGGCACCCGCCCGCCCGCGACCGCCGGCGACGCGGTCATCCCGATGAGGTCCTGGATGCGGGCGCGGCCCCGCGGCGGCTGCCCCGGCTGGTACTCGACCTTCATGCGAAAGCCCGACGGCATCGCGAGGCGTTCGGGCGTCATCGCGCGGACGAACGACGCATCCTCGCGCGACAACGTCGCCTCGATCGCCGCGAGCACATCGAGTCCCTCGAGATCCTTCACCCGCACCGCGCCCGCCTCGAGCGCGATCGTGCGGCGCATCGCGCGAAGCGAGTCCTCGTCGCCGTTGGGAAGCCCGCGCTCGGGGAACCACGATGCGACGCATCGCACGCGATCGAGCCACGCGTCGACCGCCTCGCTCCATCCGGGGATCGACGCCTCGCCCGACTCGATCCTCTCGGCGAGCATCGCCGAGGCCGCGGCGATCGACTCGGGCGATCTCGGCGGCCGGATCGTCTCGTCGATCTCGATGCCCGCGACGAGCGTCTGCTCGCGCTCCTCGACCGCCCCAAGCCGCGCATTCCAGACGAGATCCCGCCGCTCCTCGACCGCATCGGGAAGCGCTTCGAGCAGCCACTCCGGCGCGAGGCGCGTCGCCATCGAGAGCAGCGTGTCGCCCGATTCGCCCGGCGCCTCGCGGATCGAGAGGGAGAGCGCTGCGCCTTCGAGCGAGTCCTCGACGAGCACGCAGTCCCGATCGAAGCGCACCCGTCGCCGGCCCGGCATGAGGCCGTGCGGCTTGAGGCGATCCGGCTTGCGGGCGAGGTGATCGGGGAATCCCCGCACGAGCGCCACCGCGAGATCCTCGCTCGTGCCCGAGTTCGTTTCCCGGCCCGAGAGATCGCCGCACGCCCGCTCGATCTGCCGCGCCGCGAAGGCCGCATCGCGGAGACTTCGGCGATCGATCGACGCCGGCATCGGCGTGCGATCGCCCGACGACATGAACGACTCGAGCAGCCGCTCCTGCCTGAAGAGATCCGATGGCGGATCGTCGGCCCGATCGAAGGCGGCGAGATCGGGCGTTCGCCCGGGTGGAAAGAGCTCGCGCTCCGAGAGGATCGCGGCGCAGCGGGCCGCCCGATCGACGACACCTCGCGCCGCGGCCTCGAGGAGCACGCGACCGAGGCGCGGGTGCACCGGCAGCGACGCCATGCGACGGCCGTCGGAGGTCGCTTCGCCTCGGGAGTCGATCGCGCCGACCAGTCGCAGCGTGCGCTCGGCGCCCTCGAGCGAGGACTCGTCCGGCGCCTCGAGCCATGGGAACGAGCGGGGATCCGTGAAGCCGAGGCGATGAAGCAGCAGCACCGCGGCGGCGAGATCGACCCGCTTCACCTCGGGATCGGGATGCTCGGGTCGGCGCAGGTGCTCGGCCTCGGTCCACAGCCGCACGCATCGGCCAGGCGCCGTGCGCCCGGCGCGTCCGGCACGCTGGTCGGAGGTCGCGCGGCTCGTCGCCTCGAGGCGAAGCGCATCGAGGGGGCGCTGCGGATGGCGGCGATGCACACGGGCGAGCCCCGCGTCGATCACGGTGCGGATCCCCTCGATCGTGATCGAGGTCTCGGCGACGTTGGTTGCGACGATCGCCTTGCGATGCGGCGACGGACGCAGCGCCCGATCCTGCTCGGCGGGCGAGAGCTGCCCATGGAGCGGCAGCACGTCGAGCGGCTCGCGAAGCGATCCCGAGACGCCCTTCAGCCGCTCGATCGTCCGCGCGATCTCCCGCACGCCGGGCATGAAGATCAGAAGGTCCCCCGCCGCGTCGCGGGCCGGGCCCTCGAGCACGGCGCGAACCGCCTGCGCAGCGCGGTCCTCGGGGTCCTCGCGGGAGGTCCTCTCGGCGTACTCGACCTCGACCGGGAACGAGCGCGTCGCCGCGGAGAGGATCGGCGCCCCGAGCGCCGCGGCGATCGGCTCGGCGGCAAGCGTGGCGCTCATGACCACGAAGCGCAGGTCGCGGCGATTCGAGCGGAGCGAGCGGACGAGGCCGAAGAGCAGGTCCGCATCGAGCGAACGCTCGTGGAACTCGTCGAGCACGACCGCGCCGATCCCGTCGAGGTCGGGCCGCTCGAGCATCTGCCGCAGGAAGAGGCCCTCGGTCAGGAAGCGGATCCTCGTGCGCGGCGTGATCGCGCGCTCGTGCCTCGTCGCGAAGCCGACCTCGTCCCCGCCGAGCGGCGCCCCGAGCAGGTCCGCGACCCGCTGCGCGGTCACCCGGGTCGCGAGCCGCCGCGGCTGCAGCACCACGATGCGTCCGCGGATCGATGGATCCTCCGCAAGCAGGAGCGGGATGCCGGTCGTCTTGCCCGATCCGGTCGGTGCGACGATCACCGCCGCGCCCGGATCGCGCATCGCCTCGCGCAGCGGTTCCCGCAGCGCCATCGCCGGCAGATCGCGCCAGGATGGCGAGGTCCGTTGATCGTGGCGCGGACTGCCGGTCACGGCGGTGATCCTACGAATCGCATCGGAAGCCGTCCGAGCACTCGATGCGACGGCCCACGCGCCTTCAGTCGGAGCCGTTCGCCTCGGACGAAGCCTCCGTCGCGCGAAGCACGAGCGTCCGCATGCGAAGGCTCGCAAGCAGGACGGCGACGAGCAGGAGGCCGGTCATCGCGAGGACCGGCCACAGGCCGCCGAGGGTGCGACTCGGATTGGCCGGATCGGGATCCATCGCGACCCAGCGCGTGCCCCACAGGATCCAGACGAAGAGCGCGTTGGCCAGAAGGCCGACGAGCCCGAGCATCCAGCGGATCGGCTCGGCGGTGCGGATGCGCTCCTCGGGCGGCAGCGCGACCCACCGCTTCTTCTGCGGCACGTTGACGATGCCGGGCCAGTGCCTTGCGAGAGACGGGAGGAAGATCGCGATGCCGCCGATCATCGCGGTGATCCACGTCGCGATGAACGGCAGCATGAACCAGTTCGCCACCGACGCGGGGCCCCAGCGATCCGGCACGCCGGCGGCATCGAAGTGGAGCGGGATCTTCGCCGGCAGCGTCGGCCACCACATCGCGGCGAGCGTCCACACCGTCGCGAGGCCGGCGACCGGGCCGAGCGCGAAGGCGAGGCTCGTGGCGAGCGAACCGACCGAAGCCCGCGCGGCAAATCCGCGATCGTCCTCGGGGATCCCCGCGACCGAATCGAACTCGGCATCGGCCCGGGGCATCGCTCAGAGCCCGCCGGTCAGGCGCTTCCGCACATCGACCATGAAGCGGGTGATCTGACCCTGCTCGCGCGGCGTGGCGGCCTTCTCGACATCGCTCTGCCAGAGATCGAGGAACCTCGCGGCGCCGACCTCGGTGAGCGAGATGTCGACCCGCCGCTCGGCCTGACGCTCCTGGCCTCGGCGCGCCTCGCGCCTGAACTCGTCGATCCGGTCCTCGTCGCTGCGCTGTCGAGGCTCGCCCATCGCGATCTCCTCGCCGACCTTGCTCCAGCGCACGAGCCACGCGTCGATGAACTCGCCACGCTCCTTGTCGGGAAGGTTCACGTAGGTCGCCGCGCCCTCGGCGAGGATGTCCTTGGCGAGCGTTCGGGCGTTCTGGCGAAGCTGCTCCTTCGCGTTCACGGTGAGCCCCGCGAAGAACGCCGCCATCACCGCCGACTCGCTCTGCTCGACGCCGCGGAAGCGGTTCGCGAAGTCGATCATGAAGCGGACCCGCTCCTCGAGCGGCAGCCGGTTGAAGTCGTCGATCGCGAGATAGCCGAGCACGTCGTCGACGGGCGTGTCGAAGATCGAAGGCGGCGGCCTCCACCGGCTCGACCACCACGCCCAAGCGCCGCCGGCGAGGCCGAGGGCCGCGACGATCGCGATCGCCGCGACGAACCCGCGGCGATGCTCCTCGAGACGGCTGCGGATCTCCCACCACGAGGGCAGGCTCACGGCTCGGCCTCCGAAGGCGGGCCCTCGCCGAGGTCGTCGGCGATCTCCTCCGCGGTCGGCATCGCGCCGACGCTTCCGTCGCGGAAGAGCCCGTTGCGCGGATTGCGGTCGCCGATCGGATGGCGGTCCTGGCTGTCGGAGAGGATCGCGAAGCGCCGAGCCTCGCTGGCGTTCTCGTAGAAGTTCGAGACGAGCCGCGCCTCGAGCCGCGTGCGCTGCCGATCGATCTGGCTCTGCGAGAGCGTGCCGTCGAGCATCATCGGAAGCAGCGCCTGCGCGACGGGGATCTGGATCTGCGGGCTGTAGCGCAGGAGACCCGGCATGTAGTAGTAGCTCGTGCCGGTCGCGAGCGACTCGTCGTCGATGTCCGCCGGGCAGATCCACGCCTCGCTCCGGGGGTCGATGGTCGCCTTGAGAAGCTCAGGCAGTCCGCCTTCGGGGCCGGCGTCGGTCACGAGCGGCAGGAAGTCCGCCATCGGCATCGTGCCCTTGTTGGAGAGCCGGTAGGAGTCGACCGCCGAGCCGAGCTGGCGAAGATTGTTGAGGCACTGCGTCGAGATCGCACCCGCGCGGATGTTGCCGACCATCGGAAAGAGCAGACCAAGCAGCGCGATCATGATCCCGATCGCGACGAGCGTCTCGACGAGGGTGAAGCCTCGCGGGCGGGCGGCTCGGTTGGGCAAGGTCGATCGCATCGCGGCGTCTTCGCTCGAGGTCTCGGCCCGGAGGCGGCGGGGTCGGAAGGCGGGAAGGACTGTAGGGACGGATTCGACGCGGGTTTCGCCTTGGGATGCCCAATGCCCGCCGCCCGGCGCTCATCCCATCGGCGCTTGGCGTGGCGGGCCGTGCGATTCCGCGGTGCCGACTCGCTCAACCGGCCTCGGCGAACATCCCCTCGACGAACGCCTCGGGGTCGAAGGCTTCGACATCCTCGGGGCGTTCGCCCACGCCGACGAGCTTGACGGGAAGCCCCATCTGGTCGCGGATCGCCATGACGACGCCGCCTCGCGCGGTGCCATCGAGCTTGCTCAGGAAGATCCCCGTCACCGCGACCGCCTGCGTGAAGACCTCCGCCTGGCGGATCGCGTTCTGCCCGGCGGTCGCATCGAGGACGAGCAGCACCTCGTGCGGCGAACCGGGGATCCGCTTCTGCACGACGTCGCGGATCTTGGTGAGCTGCCGCATCAGGGTGTCCTGCGTGTGCAGCCTTCCGGCGGTGTCGACGAGCAGCACGTCGACCCCCCGCGCGACCGCGGCCTGCGCCGCATCGAAGACGACCGCCGCCGGATCGGCGCCCTCGGCACCCTTGACGAGATCGACCCCGAGCCGCTGCGACCAGATCTCGAGCTGCGCGACGGCTCCGGCGCGGAAGGTGTCGGCGGCGGCGAGCAGCACGCTGCGGCCTTCGGCCTTCAGGCTCGCGGCGATCTTCGCGACGCTCGTCGTCTTGCCGGACCCGTTGACGCCGACCACGAGGATCACCGTCGGCTTCTGCTCGCTGCGGGCGAGTGCGAGGTCGACGCCCTCCCATCGGCGACGCAGTTCCTGCTTGAGGAAGGGAACGACCTCCTCGCCGGTCGAGATCCGCCCCGCGAGCCAGTCCTTCCGGAGCGCCTCGACGAGTTCGCGCGACGCCTTCACGCCGACGTCGGCACCAAGAAGCCGCTTCTCGATCTCCGCCAGCAGCGACTCGTCGATGCGGCGTCCGGCGAGGAAGGCCTTGAGGCCGACGAGCGCTTCGGCGGTCCGGGAGAGCCCTCGCTTGAGGATCGACGCGGCGGCCTTGAAGAGTCCCATCGCGCAGCCTCAGCCTTCCTGGCCCGCGGCGGCTTCGGGCGCCGACTCGGCCTCGGCCGGCGCGATCGAGCGCAGCAGCGCCGCAAGCACGCCGTTGATGAACGCCGCGCTGCGGTCGGTGCCGTACTCCTTCGCCAGCTCGACCGCCTCGTTGATCGCGACCGGCCCGGCCGTGCCAGCGTCGAGGATCTCCCAGCAGCAGAGCCGGAGGATGTTGCGGTCCATGACCGGCTGGCGGTGGAGCGGCCACTCGCTCGTGAAGGGCGCGAGCAGCGTGTCGAAGCGGTCCCGCGAAGTGCGGATCTCGCTCGCGACCTCGAGCCCGCGGCGACGCTCCTTCGGGGAAGCCTCGACCTCCTCGACCGCCGCCTCGAGCGACTCCGACTCCGGATCCGCCACGAGGTCGTGCTGGTAGAGCGCGACCAGCGCCGCATGGCGGACGCGCCGCGAGACGCTCATGGTCGGGCTCCCGTCGTCGCGGGTCGGGCCACCTCGGCGATCGTCTCCGCAGCGAGAATCACCGCGTCCATCGCCTCGCGTCCCTTGTTCCCGACCTTGCCGCCGGCCCGATCGCGGGCCTGCTTGAGTTCGTTCACCGTGAGCACCCCGAACGCGACGGGCTTCATGTGCCGGGCGGAGAGATCGGCCAGCGACTGGGCCACCGCCGCGGCGAGGTATCGGTCGTGGCGCGTCTCGCCGGCGACGATGCAGCCCAGCGCCACCACGCCGTCGAGATCGCTTCGCGCCGCCAGTGCCGAGGCGATCGCCACGAGCTCGAAGGCGCCGGGGCTCGAGCAGCGAACCAGATCGCCCTCCTCGCCGCCGGCCTCTCGGAACGCTTCGATCGCGCCCTCCTCGAGCTTCGAGGTGATCGCGTCGTGGTAGCGGCTCGTCACGATCGCCACGCGGCGGCCGCGAGCCTTCGGCGAGAGGGAGGTGGCGGCAGCGCCGCCGCGGTCGGTTCGATCGCGCATGCAGGGTCTGGGGCGAGGTGAAGGAGGCCTCGGCAGCGGCGCCGAAGGCGAAGCGGTCATGCTACGCCGAGACCGCGTTTCTCCCATGCGATGCGTTCGGGTTCGATCGAGTCCGTGGGACCACGGCATCGCGATCCACCGGAGTTGTGACCGCCGGCGCTCCTGCGTCGAACCCGCGAAGGCCACGGCCCGATCCGCGGAGTTGCGTCGTTGGGGCGGTGGACCGTGCGGCCCAACGCCGAGCGACCGGAGTTCGCCGGGCGGGCAAGGGCAAGGTCGGCAGCGAGCGAGTTCATCCCGCGACCGAGCGGGACCGCGTCCGAGAGTGCCCCTGCGGCGACCCGCACAATCCGCAATCCGCGCAGGATCCGGCCGATCGCCAAGTCCGCCGGAGGATCCGCATCACGCTCGCGAGGGTCCGGGAGATCCACGGCGTTCTGCCGACCGTTGCCATTTCCATAGAGTCCCGGACCACGCGCAAGGTCCTGTAACGAAAGGAACTAGGGTCGAATCCGCCCGGCTGGTCCCCCCATCGATGCCCGGAATCGGCCTTCGACCCTGAGACGTATCAGTTGGAAAGGCAAGGGTTTGGACTGGCACCGATTGGGGAACGTCATACGTTGTCCCTTTGGGGGATCCGCCTGAGTTTCATTGAGGGATCAGTGAAACTTGGGCGTGTTCGAGTCGCTCCGTACGAGTCGGACTCGTCGGAGCCGGGAGACGCCCGCCGGTCGGCGGGCCCATCACACCGTCCGCGACCGCGATGCATCCGGCCGCGGGCTCAGGAAGAGCCCTGGAAACCCCAGGCAAGGAGACGAGACATGCGTAGCAAGATGTTGTGCGGCACCGCCGCGATCGCCGGAGCGGCGCTGGCTTGGCCGGCCGCTGCGGACTTCGTTGTCGATCTCGGGTCCGGCACCCTCGCCGGCGGCGAGACCCGGTTTGTCGAACTCGACGTCCAGGGCCAGTTCATGGTCGGCTTCGAGATCACCTTCGACTACACCCCCGGCGCTGGCGCCGAGTGGGCCTCCGACATGGCCTTCTGGGTCGACGACGCCGCGGGCAGCCCGAGCGTCCAGATCGGCGGATTCAACGTGCTCTTTGCGAACGAGCAGGGCGCGGTGTGGGGCTTCGACGGCGCCGGCTCGGCGGCGGCGGGCACCTACTCCGACTCCAAGACCCTGATCCACAGCGGTGACGGCATCTGGCGGTTCTCGATCGGCAACGGCTGGAGCGCCTCGGGCGGCGCGACCTACGACAACGTGATCGTGACCGTGATCACCGGCGACGCCGGCGCCTGCGGCGACTCGACCGAGAGCTGCACCACCCCGCACGCCACCCCCGGCTGCAACAACGCCGGCTGCTGCGTGCAGGTCTGCGAGTTCGAGCCCTTCTGCTGCGCGGTCGAGTGGGACGAGTTCTGCGTCGTCGCCGCGGTCGACATCTGCGGCCTCTACGTCTACGACTGCCCCGGCGGCGGTCCGGCGAACGACTGCCCGACCAACGCCACCGTGGTCGAGGACGGCGACTCGCTCCCCTTCAACACCACCAACGCCAACACCACCGCGCCCAACGGCTGCGAGGACTACGACCCGACGCTCTACTTCGACGTCTGGTACCAGTTCAACGCGCCCGCCAACGGCGTGCTCACCATGAGCACCTGCGACACCGCCGACTTCGACACGAAGGGCCGCGGCTACGACATCGGCGACGGCACCTTCGATCCGAACACCCTTCCCGATCGCCTGATCGCCTGCAACGACGACGGCGCGGGCTGCTCCGGGTTCACCTCGATCCTCACCTTCAACGTCGACGCGGGCATGAGCTACCTCGTCGCCCTCGGCGGCTACCTCAACGAGAGCGGATCGGGCACCGTGTCGTTCTCCTTCACCCCCGAGGCCGCCGGCTGCGGTGACCCCGCCGCGGGCAGCTGCTGCGAGGCCCAGCCGCTCGCCTACTGCAGCGATGGCGCCTGCTGCGAGACCGTCTGCGCTCTCGACGCCTTCTGCTGCGACACGCAGTGGGACGGGTTCTGCGCGAACCTCGCATTCGAGAACTGCTCCCCGCTCTGCGGCGAGCCGATTCCTCCGCAGACCTGCTCGGCGCCCGGAGCGAACCCGCTCGACAGCAACAACAACGAGGACCTCACGACCGGCGGCATCGCCTGCGCCGCGGGCGGCATCACCACCCCCAACACCTACGCCCGCGTCTTCACCCAGAGCGAGCTCGGTGGCGCGTACTCCTTCAGCTGCGTCAACTTCGGCCTCGACAACTCGGGCGGCTACCTCGAGGGCGAGATCGGCGTCTGGATCGATGAGAACGGCGGCGCGCCGTCCGTCAACGATGTGGTGCTCCTCCAGAGCTATCCGGTCGGCCTCTACCCCGGCGACAACCAGCTCGTCACCGTCACCGGCGACTCGCTCTGCGTCGAACTCACCGGCAACCAGACCCTGGTCGTCACCTTGTCGATCCCGCAGGCGCTCATCGGCTTCACGACCTTCGCCGGCGGCACCTCCTCCAACAGCGAGACCTACATCCTGTCGGCGGACTGCGGCATCACCGAGTTCGACACCCTCACGTCGATCGGGTTCCCCGACACCCACTGGTTCGTCCAGCTCTCGGGCAACATCGGCTGCCAGGACGGCATCATCGGCGACCTGAACCTCGATGGCGTGGTCAACGGCGCCGACCTGACCATCCTGCTCAGCGCCTGGGGCACCAGCGACCCGGTGGCCGACCTCAACGGCGACGGCACGGTCAACGGTGCGGATCTCACGATCCAGCTTTCGAACTGGACCGGCTGATCCGTCTACGCGGCTCGGACGTCTCGTCTCCAACCACCCCCTCGGGCTTCGGCCCGAGGGGGTTTTTCATGCGCGCGTCCCCGGGGGACGGCAACACCACTTCGGCAACATCTTGAGACTGGCGTCGCCGGAATCGCGGCGTACTGTCGAGGGTCGGTCGAGTCGCTCCGGAGATCCGGGGAGGGCGCGGATCTCCCGCCCCCCTGCTTCGGAACGAGCCGGTGAAGCGAGCGGAGAGCCCGAAGCGAGCGGAGAGAAGCAGTGGTGATCTCGACACGCCCGGTCTCGGTTGCCTTGGCATTCGCGCTCGCGGGATCGCCGGCGATGGCGGACTTCCAGGTCGACCTCGGCTCGGGCAGCCTCGCGGGGGGCGAGATCCGCTCGGCGGAGGTCGCCTTCGACGGCTACGTGATCGGCTTCGAGATCGCCTTCGACTACACGCCCAACGCCGGCTCGTGGGCATCGGACCTCGCGTTCTGGATCGAGGACCCTGCGGGCCACCCGAGCGTGCAGATCGGAGGCTACGACGTCCTCTTCGCCGACGAGCAGGGCGGCGACTGGGGCTTCGACGGCTCGGGGTCGGCGCAGGCCGGAAGCTACCTCGACACGCAGGCGATCGTCCACGAGGGAAGCGGGATGTGGCGCTTCTCGATCGGCAACGGCTGGAACGCCTCGCCCGGCGCGGTCTTCGATCACGTGACCATCACGGTTCTGACGGCGGAGTTCGCCTCCTGCGGTGCGAAGTCGGGCGCCTGCGGCGCCGTCCACGGTGGCGCCGGCTGCGATGAACCGCTCTGCTGCGGCCGGGTCTGCGCGATCGACCCGGCGTGCTGCGACGCCGCGTGGGATGCGGGCTGCGTCGAGGCCGCGGAGTCGCTCTGCGGCCTCTACGTCTACGAGTGCGCCGCGGGAGGCCCTGCCAACGACTGCCCGACGAACGCCACCGCCGTCGCCGACGGTGACACGATCGCCTTCAGCACCTCGAACGCCAACAGTTCGGCGCCCGCCGGATGCGAGGACTACGACCCGCCGCTGCATGCGGACGTCTGGTACCGCTTCACCGCGGACTCCGGCGGCCTGCTCGTCGCGAGCACCTGCGGCACCGCGAACTTCGACACCAAGCTCCGCGGCTACGACGTCGGCGACGGATCGCTCGATCCCAACACGCTGCCCGATCGCCTCATCGCCTGCAACGACGAGGGCGACGGCTGCGCGGGCTACACGTCGACCCTCGCCTTCCAGGTCGATGCGGGCATGTCCTACCTCGTCGCGGTCGGCGGATTCGAGGGCGATCGCGGCACCGGCACGGTGTCGTTCTCGTTCGTGCCGACCGCCGACGGATGCGGCGACCCGTCGTCGGGAAGCTGCTGCGAGGCCCGCTCGCTCGGCTACTGCGCGGATGCGTCCTGCTGCGAGACGGTCTGCACGATCGATCCGGCGTGCTGCCTCGAGCAGTGGGACGCGCTCTGCGCGAACTTCGCGCTCGAGCACTGCTCGCCCCTCTGCGGCGAGGTGCTCGCCGCGCAGTCCTGCGCGGAGCCCGGCGCCCAGCCGATCGCGAGCAACTTCGACGAGAGCCTCGCCACGCGGTGCATCGCCTGCCAGGCGGCCGGCATCAGCTTCGCGAACATCTTCGCGCGGACCTTCTCGCGGAGCGAACTCGGCGGGTCCTACGCCTTCGGCTGCCTGGACTTCGGCCTCGACAACTCCGGGCACTACCTCGAGGGCGAGATCGGGGTGTGGATCGATCCCGACGGCGGAGCGCCCTCGTTCGGCGAACTGATCCCGCTGCAGTCGATCGCGGTGGGGCTCTACCACGGCGCGGCGCAACTCGTCACCGCATCGGGCGAACCCATGTGCGTGGAGCTCGAACCCTCGCAAACGCTCGTTGTCACGCTCTCGATCCCGCCCTCCTCGACCGGCTTCGCGACGGGCGCGGGCGGCGCGGCCTCCGACGGCGAGACCTGGCTCTTGGCGAACGACTGCGGCCTCGGCGACTTCGTCTCGCTTTCGTCGCTGGGTTTCTCCGATCGGCACTGGTTCGTCCGGCTCTCGGGAAGCCGCGGCTGCGGCGAGGCGATCCCGGGCGACCTCAACCTCGATGGGCTCGTCGACGGCGCGGACCTGGGCATCCTGCTGCTTGCCTGGGGCACCGACAATGCGGCGGCCGACCTCGACCGTGACGGCCTCGTCGACGGCGCGGATCTCGGGTTGCTGCTCCTGCAGTGGAGTTCCTGAGGGAAGCGGCCGCGCGAAGCCTGCGGCGTGGCCCCGCCCGACTCGTCCCGCGACGCCTCGGCGAGAAGCGGCGCCTCGACGGCTTCTACACTCGCCTCCCATGCGAACCGCCGGCATCGGTCTTCTGATCGCGAGCGTTCTGGCCGCCTCCGCGTGCGCCCCCCGCAAGGTGCGGGTCGAGGTCGCGGCCAACGATGCGGGCACGGTCCGGACCTTCGCGACCAATCGGCTCGATCGCGAGGAGGCGGCGAGGGTCGAGAGCCTCTACGGCTCGGGCAGCGCCCGCAGCGCCGGCGGCGAGACCGCCTTCACGGCGTCCTTCGACGAGAGCCTGCCGAGCGAGATCGGCAACCGCAACGGTCTCTCCGAGATCCGGACGTCGCTTGGCGTCGCGAAGTTCTACTGGGAGTCCTTCGATCCGGCGGAGGACCACTGGAGCGATCTCGAGTACCGGATGGCTTCGGGCGAACTGTGGGGGCGGATCTTCGGCCGATGGGCCGAGATGCGGATCGAGGACGAGTCGCGCCGCGAGGAGTTCAACGCGGCGCTCGAGCGCGAGTACCTGCCGCTCGCCCGCGACACGATGCTCATGTGGAGCGCGATGCAGGCCGCATCGCAGGCGCAGCGCGTCGCCGCACGGGTGCGCGACGCGAAGGACCGCGGCGCGATGAGCGACGACGAGCGCTTCCGCCGCGCGGTCTTCCTGCCGCTGCTGCTCCTGCTCGCCGAGCGAGGCTTCTTCACGCCCGAGGAGATCCAGCGGCTGATCCTGCTGTCGGCCAAGGGCAATCCGAGCGAAGCCGAGCGGCGATGGAGCTTCGCCGAGGTGATCGCCCCCGCACTGCAGCGGCAGTTCCGCCGCTTCGATCCCGAGGCCGCCGCGCCGACCTTCCCGTCGCTGCTCGCCTCGGGCGTCTCGTTCTACCTCTTCGCCTCCAACTCGAGCCGCATCGACGACCTCATGCTCGCCTCGCCGGTCATCCCCGACGCGGACAAGGAGCGGATCCGCCGCGGCGATCGCAGCGTGGCGCTTCCGCCGGTCTTCGGCGTGCGGGTGGGGAATCGTGCGAAGCCGACCGAGACCGAGGTGGTGCTCGCCACCGGCGTCGAGCCCTACCTCACCAACGGCGCGTGGGACGCCGAGACGAAGTCGGTCGTCTTCAAGGGGCGCATCGTCGAGGGACGCGAACGGATCACGCTCTACGCCGCGACCTTCCAGGCCGCGTGGGCGATTCCCGACGAAGCCTTCCAGCGGAAGTGCTTCGGCGAGGTGCTGCTCGAAGGCGAGGCGCTCGCAGGCTATTGCGGATGGCTGCAGGCGCTGCCGGAGAAGCCTCGCGCTCGATGGGACGCGGCGCTCGAGGCGCTCGCCGACACGGGTGATCGCAAGCCGCTTCGCGAGGCGTGCTCGAGCCTCAAGCGGAACTTCGGCGTACCCGAGGCGATCGAGCGCTGGCTCGACGGGGCGGCGTAGGCGCGGGCCATGTCACGCGGTGGTTGCTCGCTCCGCTCGGCGGGCGGTTCCATGGACCTGATGGTGACGCGCTGCCTGCTGCGGAAGCCTCGACCCCGGTCCGTCTCCTCCTCTCCTCCTCTACTCTTCTCCTCTTCTCACTCATCGTGCCACGCACGGCCGTCCCGCGCGAGCAGCAGCTGCGACGATTCCGGCCCCCAGCTTCCAGGCGCATAGTTGTCGGCGATCCCTTGCCGCAGCGGACGTGAAGACGCACCAAGCAGCGGCTCGACCGCGGACCACGCCGCCTCGACCTCCTCGCGATCCTTGAAGAGGCTCTGGTCTCCCCGCATCGCATCGAGCATGAGCGGTCCGTAGGCCTCCGGTTCGGCGGCGCCGCCGCGGCCACCGAAGTCGGCTTCCATCTCGAGGGTCTTGAGCGAGAAGAATGCGCCCGGCGCGCGTCCGGCGAGACGCATCCGCACGCGGCTCGACGGCGCGATCTCGATGATCAACCGGTCCGCCTCCGCGACGCGCTGTCCCACTTCGCGGCCAAGAGTTCGGAACAGGTTGGTGGGCGGCGCCTTGAACTGCACGACGACCTCGGTGCGCTTGATGGCGAGCCGCTTGCCGCTTCGCAGATAGAACGGCGTGCCCGCCCATCGCCAATTGTCGAAGTGGACCTTCATGGCCGCGAAGGTCTCGGTGGTCGAGCCGGGCGCGACGCCTTCGGTCTCCGCGTAGCCGGGCTGGCCATCGCCGGGCCCGTACTGCCCGAGCGCCGCGGCCTTCTCCAAGTGCACCAGATCGGGCGGCTGGATCGACTCGAGGATGTTGCGCCGCTCCGCGCGGATTCGATCGGCGGCGAAGACCGACGGCGGCTCCATCGCCACGAACGCCAGCACCTGCAGCAGGTGCGACTGGATCATGTCGCGGATCGCGCCGGTCTGGTCGTAGAACGCCACGCGGTCCTCGACCCCGAGCGATTCCGCGGCGGTGATCTGCACGTGGTCGACGAACCGCTCGTTCCAGAGCGGCTCGAAGATGCCGTTGGCGAACCGCAGCGCGAGCAGTCCCTGCACCGACTCCTTCCCGAGGTAGTGGTCGATGCGGTAGATGTCCTCCTCCTCGAAGACCGCCGCGAGGGTTCGGTTCAAGGCCTTCGCCGACGCCTCGTCGACCCCGAAGGGCTTCTCGACGATCACGCGCCGCCACGGCGAGACCTCGCCATCGAGGCACGCCCGGCGCTCGCGCGACACGAGACCGCTCTCGCCGATCGCCGAGACGATCGGTGCATAGAGCTCGGGAGCGACCGCGAGGAAGAAGAGCAGGTTGCCGCAGGCGCCCTCGGGCGCCTCGGCGCGAATCCTTGCCGCAATCGCTCCCCACCCTTCGGGCTTCGCCGCATCGCCGGCCTCGTAGCGGATCCGTGACGCGAGCGACGACCACGTCTTCGGATCGAACTCCGGCACCCGCGACCTCACCGCCTCGGCGAGTTCCTCTCGCCACGCCTCGTCGGCCTTCGGTCGGCGGCTCACACCGAGGATTCGGGTCTCGGACGGCAGGTTCCCCGCGGCGTGCTGCTCGTAGAGCGCCGGAAGAAGCTTGCGGCTCGTGAGATCGCCGGAGGCGCCGAGGATGACGAGAAGGCAGGGGTCGGGGGCGGGCATGGGCGGAGCGTAGCGGTCGCCGCGGCGAAGCCCGAGGCTCGCTTCGCCCGCAACTCGGCGAGCAGCTGCTGCTCTGCCTCGAGCCAGTCGAGGACCGCGTTGCCGGCGCGCCCGTTGCGGAGATGGATCTCGTAGGCGCGGCGCCGGATCGCCTCCTCGCCCGGACGCGACCGACACACCTCGTGCCGCGGCGGACGCGCCTCGCGGCACTGTGGATCGATCCTCGCGCCGAACTCGTCGAACCCGCGTCCGCGAGCACGGCGATCGCCACCCTCGCCGCGCCAGACCCGCGGGCGGATCCCGTTGGATCCGAGCGATCGGCGGCGAAAGACCGGCTCGATCCGATCGGACTCGAACGACCGCTCGCGCCGCAGGCGCTCCACGCCGATCATCGCCCGTCCTCCGGGAAGACCCGAAGCAGATCGAGCGAGGTCACGATGCCCACCGGGACGCCGGACGGATCGACGACGATCGCACGATGCACGCCACGCTCGGCCATGCGATGCGCCAGCGAGGCAAGCGAATCGCCCGGCGAGGCGACGAGCGGTTCGGGCGTCATCAGTTCCTCGACGGCGATCTCCGGTTCGCCGAAGACCTCGCGGTCCATCTCGACGGACCCGCGCGCGCCGCCGAACTCGGGCTCGTCGTCCAGGGCGATCGACTCCCAGGGCTTCGCCACACCTTCGACGAGCCGCTCGAGCGGCGCCGGCGGCGAACCTTCGAGGATGGACTCCGCATGATGGCGGAAGAGGTCCGTCAGCGACACCACGCCGACGACCCGCCCATCCGCTGCGAGCACCGGAAGCCCCGAGATGTCGTGCTCGCGAAGAAGCAGGACCAGTTCGCGGAGATCCGCGTCCATGCCGATCGAGACCGGCTCGGGCGACATCGCGTCGCGCACGCTGCGCACCGCGATGGCGCCTCGCGACGCAGCCCTCGGCGAGCGACGCATCGCACCGGTCGTCCGCTCCACGCCCTTCGTCGCGCCCTTGGCGACCCGCTTCGCTCCCGTCTTCGCATCGGCCATCGTCGAGCTCCTTTCGCGGCGATCGCCGCCGAGGGCACGTTGCCGCGCCGGATCACGGTTGCACACGCGGCGACCTCCCCAATGCCCGGCGGAGTTGCGCGAAGTCCTCCGATCACGCGACGACGTGAACCCGGTGCGATTCCCCTGTCGGCGCGATCCGATCCACGCGAGGTTCATGGCCCCGATGGATTCGGGCGAACCGCGGCGCGAGGGCGCGCCGCGACTCTCCCGCCGACCGCAAGGAGCCCACGATGCCGACCACGATCGCCATGAACATGAAGTCCGACACGCAACTGCAGCAGGATGTCCTGCGCGAACTCAAGTGGGATCCGCACGTCCGCGAGACCGAGGTCGGCGTGCAGGTGCGCGACGGCGTCGTCACCTTGACCGGCCAGGTGGATTCGTACGCCAAGAAGATCGCGGCCGCGGAGGCCTCGCACCGCGTCGCCGGCGTGCTCGACGTCGCGAACGATCTCGTGGTGAAGCTTCCCGGCTACGGACCCAAGAGCGATGCGGAGATCGCCGAGAGCGTTCGCCAGGCGCTTCGCTACGACGCGTTCGTCCCCGAGCAGTCGATCCGAAGCACCGTGGCGACCGGCATCGTCACGCTCGAGGGATCGGTCTCGACGTGGTCGCAGCGCGAGGATGCCGGCAGCGTCGTGAGCCGGCTCGCCGGCGTCGGCGGCGTCGTCAACCGAATCTCGGTCGAAGGCCCGTCGGCGGATCCGTCTTCGGTGCGCACCGCGATCGAGTCGGCGCTCGATCGGCGTGCGGAACGCGAGGCGAAGAAGATCGGCGTCGCGCTCAAGGATGGCGCGGTCACCCTGTCGGGCACGGTGCGGAGCTGGGGCGAGCGTCGCGCCGTCGAGCGAGCCGCGGGCTTTGCGCCCGGCGTCAAGCGCGTCGAGAGCCGACTCGTCATCGATCCCTACTCCTGAGATGGAACTTCACCCGCAGGCCGCCCGGCCCCGGCGCGTCGCTTTCGCGGTGGCCGCCGCGTCGGAGGGGAGAACCGGGCAGGCGCGGGATCGCCTCGGGGCGGAAGGCGTGGCGTGCCGCCTTCCGCCTCGGGCTACGCCCGAGGCGAGAAAGGAGAAGAGGAGAAGAGGAGAAAGGAGACGAACCTCCGACCTGCCGGCCGCAGCACGTGCAGCGCTTCGCTGTTCGAGTCCATCAAGTCCATCCCGTCCATCAGGTCCATGTGACCGTCCGCCGAGCGAAGCGAGCGCTCACCGCGTGACGTGGCCCGCGTCCATTCCAGGCGCGCATTGATCTCCGCCAAGGACTTACGCCATGACCCACCCGAATTCGCCGCGGAATCCGCCATCACCTCCCGTCGCCGAAGAAACCGCGCACGACGCGCCGCCGCGAAGGCGAGGCCGCATTCCCGGTGGCCACGCCGGCCGCGGTCGATTCGATCCCGGCCTCGAGCACGCGATCGCATCGCGCGAACGGATCGAGTCGCAACACGGCGACCTCGGCATCGTCTGGCTCGATCGCCATCGCGCGACGCTCTTGGTGCGTCAGGCCGATGGCGAGCGCGCCGCCCGCGACTTCGAGAACAGCGAGTACCGGCTTCCCAAGGCGACCGGCGGACAGGCCGCGACGGCGCCCGCGCACCTCGGCGGCAATCCCGAGACGCATCGGCGCGAGAACCGCGAGGAGTGGCTGCATCGCTACTACGACGAGATCGCCGAGGCGCTCGAGCCGCTCGCGGGCTACGTGATCGCCGGTCCGGGCCCTGCGAAGAACGAACTGCATCGGCGACTCGCTCGCCGTCACGGGCTCGAGGATCGCCTGCTCGGCATGCTTGCGATGCCTGCCCGCGTCGGCGAATCGGATCTCGTCGAAGCGCTCGATCGATTCACGGCGCCGTCCTGACGAGCGCCGACCCGATCAGCGTCGCGATCGCGTTGCGGCCTTCTTGGCAACCGGCTTCTTGGCGACGGCTTTCGCTGCACCAGCCTTGGTCGCCTTCTTCGCACCAGCCTTCTTCGCGGGCGTCTTGACGACGGTCCGCTTCGCCTTCGCGGCTCCAGTCTTCTCGGAAGCGCGCTTCGACGCCGGTGTTGTCGCCTTGCCGCCGGCCTTGCCCGACGCGGCGCCCGATCGGGCCGCGCCGCGGCGCCGTGGCGACATCGAGGCTGCCTTCGAGGTCATCGCGCGGAACGCCGGCACCACGCCGCGCTCGGCGAGTTGATGCAGCACGCTCTCGACGACGCCGTCCATCTCCGCGAGGCGCTCGGGGACGTGCACGCCGGGCGTCGCGAGCAGCCCCGCCGCGATCATCCGCGCGACCGCTGCGGCCGGGAACGCCGTCGTGCGCGCCATGCTCGAGAAGCCCGTCCTCGGGTCGTGGAAGTCGAGCAGGTCCCACTCGAGCCGCGTCGGGCGCCCGTCGAGTTCGCCCTCGACCGAGACCCGCATCGCGGTGAGATCCTCCTCGCCCTCCTCGTAGGTCCACTTGGGGAAGAGCAGTTCGGCAAGCAGGTCCCGCGGCCGCACCGTGGCGCCGTCGCGGATCGAGACCGGATCGAGGCCGAAGAGCCCGGTCTCGCGAAGCACCCGCATGAGTTCGATGTGACCGGGATAGCGGAGCGTCCGCTCGCGCATGTCCGGCACCGAAGAGCTTGTGACGAGACTTCGCAGTCCGTCGGTGTTGAAGGCCTCGAGCGTGCCGACGCCGGGGAACTCGACGAGTTCGGGCTCCGAGAGCGCCTCCTTGACGACGACCCGCCCGCCCTCGACGAGTCGCGCCGGCCGCACGTACTCCTCGATCACGTCGAAGGGCGAGAACCCCGCCTTGTACTCGTAGGGCCACGCGCGGCGACGCGGCAGGCCGCCCACCATGATGTCGATGCGATCCGCGCGATCGAGCCGGCGCACGCCCGCGGCCGCGAGCATGTGGCTGAGCCCCGGCGCGACGCCGCAGTCGACGACCGCCGCCACGCCCTGCCGCTTCGCGAGCGCGTCGAGTTCCTCCGGATCGTCGTTCATGAAGGAGATGTCGCAGTAGGGCCGCTTCGCCTCGAGCACCGCGCGGAGCGCGTCGAATCCGAAGCGGCTCGGCAGCGCCCCCACCACGAGATCGGCGTCCTTGGCGAGCCGCCGCACCACCGCGGGCTTGCCGCAGTCGGCGACCTGCGTCGAGACCCGTCCGCCGGCGATGACGGCGCGGCGGCGGGCGTTCGCCAGCGGCGCCTCGTCGCGATCGACGACCGTCACGCGGAAGCCGCGCGTCGCGGCGAGGTCCGCCGCGAGCACCGATCCCACGAGGCCAGAACCCAGGACGAGGACCTTCGGCATCGCGGCCTGCGCCTCAGGCGTCGGGCGTCCCCTCGGGCGAATGCCCGTGGCTCGCGATGTGGCGAAGGTCCTTCATGCTCTCGCGCTCGCCGCGGCCGTGGAGCGGGTAGTCCTTGCGGAGCGGGTGCCCCGGGAAGTCCTTCCACGTCAGGATGCGCCGCAGATCCGGGTGGTTGCGGAAGCGGATCCCGAACATGTCGAAGACCTCGCGCTCCGGCCACTCGGCGCCCGGCCAGAGGTCGGTGACCGAATCGACCTCGAGCGCCGGATCCTCCGCGGTGCCGGAGGTGTCCATCGATGGATCGAGGTGGACCTTCACCGCGAGGCGGCGATCGGTCTTCGTGTCGACGAGCAGGTAGACCACCGCGAAGCGTCCCGGCATCGGGACCGGATAGTCGAGGTAGTCGACGCCGAAGACGTCCGAGAGGAAGTCGTAGCCGCAGTCGGCCGCCTCGCGAAGGTGCCGAAGCACCTCATGGGCGCGCTCCTTCGGCACGATCACCGTGGTCTGCCCGCGGAACTCCGTCGCGAGCATCTTGACGTCTGGGAAGGCCGCCTTGAGCAGCGGCAGGGTCGGGTGGTCGAGCTTGGGGGCGGGCATCGAGGGCTCCGTGTTCCGTCGGAGTCGGAAGGGCGGAGTGTATCCCCGACCCCGCCGCTTCCGAAGCGTCGAACGCCTTCGCCCGCGCGGCGAGGCGAGGATCGGCGCGAGGGGACCTCTACAATCCACGCGTGAAGAGCCCGCAAGCCTCGAAGCCGGTCGTCGGCATCTCGATGGGAGACCCCCGCGGCATCGGCCCGGAGGTGCTCGTCAAGGCGCTCGCGGATCCGTCGCTGCTCAAGCTCGCCCGCTACGTCGTCTACGGAAGCAACGAGGTCCTGAACCGCGCCGCGGAGTCCTGCGGGATCGAGCCGTTCTGGTTCCGGATCCCCCACGACAGCCCCCGTGCCGAGCAGTCGATCGTCACCGACCTGACGGTGCTCGACCATCCCGAGCACGGCGAGGAGGAGCCGGGCTCCGCGGGCCCGACCCGGGCCTCGGGGCTTGCGAGCAAGGTGTTCGTGGAAGCGGCGATCGCCGACACCCTGCTCGCGGCCTCGCATCCGCGGCGCACCGACGCCCTCGTGACGGCGCCGGTCAGCAAGGCGGCGTGGCATCTCGCGGGCTTCCGCTGGCCGGGCCACACCGAACTGCTTGCCCATCGCATGAAGGCCAAGCGTCACGCGATGGCCTTCGCGGGCCCCAAGTTCCGCGTGGTGCTCGCGACGACGCATCTGCCGCTCATGGACATCCGCAACGTGCTCACGATCGGCCGGGTCTTCGACTCGATCGATCTCGGCGCCGACCTCTGCCGCAGGCTCGGGGTCGGCGCGCCGCGCATCGCGGTGTGCGGGCTCAACCCGCACGCGGGCGAAGGCGGGCTCTTCGGCGACGAGGAGATCCGCGTGATCTCGCCCGCGATCGACGCGGCGAAGCGGGCCGGCATCGACGCGAGCGGACCGCATCCGGGCGACACCGTCTTCCTCAAGGCCCTCGAAGGACGCTTCGACCTCGTCGTCGCGATGTACCACGACCAGGGCCTGATCCCGGTGAAGCTCCTCGATCGCGACGAGACCGTGAACGTGACCCTCGGGCTGCCGACGATCCGCACGAGCCCCGATCACGGCACCGCCTACGACATCGCCGGCAAGGGCGTCGCGGATCCGGGCAGCATGAAGGCTGCGATCGCGATGGCCGCCGAACTCGCGGCGTGCCGCGATCCCGCATCGGTCGCCCCGGCGTTCGGTTGAAGTCGATCCGCTACGCCCGCGCAAACACGCCGCGAAGCCGGCCCCCGGCGATGCCGGTGGCGACCGGACCAAGCGAAGTCAGCCCCGCGCCTTCGGCGAGCGCCACGAGTTCCGCCGGCATCACCGGCCACGGCGGGCCCTCGACCTCCGCCGCGGGCTTCTCGCCGCAGTGGCCGCAGACGACGAGCACGCCGCGCGGCGCGAGCAGGTTCGAAAGCGCCGCCATCGCCGCCTCGTGCCGCGCCGCCGGCATCGACTGCAGGCAGAAGCAGTCCGCCACGAGATCGAAGCGGCGAAGCCACGCGGGATCCGGCGAGAAGAGATCGGCCTCGGCGAAGCGGTCCGCGATCGCCGGATCGAGCCGCTTCGCCCACCCGATCGCCTCGCCGCTGAAGTCGAAGGCGGTCGTGTCGAAGCCGCGGCGCAGGAGCTCCCGCGCATCGTCGCCGAGGCCGCAGCCCGGCACGATCGCGCGGCATCCCGCACGCAGCCGTGCGGAGCCCTCCCCGTCGAGCCATGCGATGAGGCCGGGATCGGGACCGCCGCGAGTCCACGGGATGCGCGACGCGTCGCCGCCCGCGTCGAGATAGACCCGATCGAAGTCGACGGCGCCCCGCGTCATCGGCACCGGTTCAGCCATGTCGACCGCGCCGATCCGCACCAGCCGCGATCACTGGTGGATCGCCCGCTTCTCGGTCGCGAGCGCCGCCTCGTGGATCGACTCGGCCATCGTCGGGTGCGCATGCACCGTCGAGATGATGTCCTCCGCAGTCGCCTCGAGACGGATCGCCAGCGCGATCTCGCCGATCAGTTCCGACGCGTCCTCGCCGAGGATGTGGCAGCCGAGGATCTCGCCGTAGGGCTTCGAGGTGATCAGCTTGACGAGGCCGGTCGTCGCGCCGACCGCGATCGCCTTGCCGTGGCCCTTCAACTGGTAGACGCCGACCTGGTAGTCGATGCCCTTGGCCTTCGCGTCGCGCTCGGTCATGCCGATCGAGCCGATCTGCGGATTGCAGTAGGTGCATCCCGGGATCGCCGCGTAGTCGACGCCGAGGGTGTGGTGGCCGAGCATCCGCTCCACGCACGCCACCGCCTCCTCGCTCGCGACGTGGGCGAGCCACGGCGGCCCGATCACGTCGCCGATCGCGTAGACGCCCGGCACGCTCGTCTGGTAGGTCGGGGCCTTCGTCTCGCGGTAGTCGGTCCAGATGTGGCCCTTCTCGACGCGGAGCCCGAGCTTCTCGTCGAAGAGCCCGTCGAAGCGGCCCATCACGCCGATCGCGACGAGGACGACCTCGCAGTCGAGGGTCTTGGTCGCGGCGGGATCCTTCGCCGAGGCCGCGGTGACCACGGCGCCCGAGCCCTTCCTCTCGACCTTGGCGACGGTGTGGCCGGTGAGGAACTCGATCCCCTGCCGCGAGAAGGCCTTCTCCGCCGCAGCCGAGATCTCGTCGTCCTCGACCGGCAGGATGCGGTCCTGCATCTCGACGACGGTGACCTTGGTGCCGAAGGCGTTGTAGAAGTACGCGAACTCCATGCCGATCGCGCCCGAGCCGACGATCACCATCGAGGCGGGCCGCTTGGGGAGCGTCATCGCCTCGTAGCTCGAGACGACGACCTTGCCGTCGGTCTCGACGCCCGGCAGCGGGCGGGGCGCTGCGCCGGTCGCGATCAGCACGCGATCGGCGGTGAGGGTGCCCGAGGGCTTGGTGCCCGAACCGCGGTAGTAGTGGCCTTCCGGCTCGCGGAGCTCCACCGTGCAGGGCTTGCCGCCCGACGCGCCCGAGACGATCCGGGCGTGGCCGGAGAAGTGCTCGATCTTGTTCTTCTTGAAGAGGAACCCGATCCCATTGTTCAACGTGCCGGTGATCTTGCGGCTTCGCCCGATCACCTTGTCCCAGTCGACCTTGACCGCCTTGGGATCGATCTCGAGGCCCCACTCGGAGCCGTGCGAGATCGCCTCGCGGTAGAGCTCGGCGTTGTGGAGGAGCGCCTTGGTCGGGATGCAGCCCCAGTTGAGGCAGACGCCGCCGAGCTTGTCCCGCTCGATGCAGGCGACCTTCAGGCCCATCTGCGCTGCGCGGATCGCCCCGACATAGCCGCCTGGGCCGCCGCCGATCACGATGAGGTCGAAGTGCTTGGTCTGCGTGGGGGTCTTGGTCTCGCTCACGAGGGCATCGCTCCGCCCGGCCGGCGGCCTCTTCCGCCTGCGGGGGGCGGCATTCTATCGATGACTCGCCGCCGATTCGCCGCGTCTTTTGACGGAGGATCCTGCTCCGTTAGCATCCGCCGCTTCCCCCGGAGATCCGAGTGCGGACGGCCCTCATCAGCGACATCCACGCGAATCTCGCGGCGTTCGAGGCGGTCCTCGCCGACCTCGACGCGCGGGGCGTCGACCGCATCGTGTGCCTCGGGGACGTCGTGGGCTACGGCCCCGATCCGGTCGAGTGCGTCGACCTCGTCGCGAAGCGCTGCGAGTGGTCGCTGATGGGCAACCACGACTTCGGGGTGCTCTACGAGCCGACCAACTTCAACGCCGCCGCCGAGCAGGCCGCCTACTGGAGCCGCGAGCAGATCGAGGCGAGCGCCCGCACCGACCCGGAGAACGGGCGGCGGCGGCTCGACTATCTCAACCGCCTCCGCGTGCGGGTCCTGATGGACGACACCTTCCTCTGCGTGCACGGCACGCCGCGGCGGCCGATCAACGAGTACCTCTTCCCCGACGACGCGCAGAACAGCCCCGCGAAGATGGAGCAGATCTTCGATCGCTTCGATCGCGCCTGCCTCGTCGGGCACACCCACGTGCCGGGCGTCTTCATCGACGATCCCGACTTCCTCCGCCCCGCCGAGTTCGAGAACGTCTTCCGGTTCGAGCCCGGGCAGAAGGTCGTGATCAATCCCGGCTCGGTGGGCCAGCCGCGCGACTTCGATCCCCGCGCGAGCTACGCGATCCTCTCGACCGGCGACGGCGAGCCGAGCGTCGAGTTCCTCCGCTGCGAGTACGACATCCGAAGGACCGTCGAAAAGATCCACGCGACGCCGCAGCTCAACGACTGGCTCGGCGACCGCCTGCTCGAAGGCCGCTGACGATGCCGCGGCCATGATCCCGCTCGGCCGCCTCGAACGGATCGATCGCGACGGCCGACGCCTCCCGGCGCCCGGCGCCGCCTCCCTGCCTCGAATCCGACCATGAATCCCAAGACCCGAAGGATCCTGTTTCCGCTGCTCGCCGCCGCCGGCGCGACGATCGTCTTCCTGCTCGTGGTGACGGGCGGCAAGCGACCGACCGCGACGCAGGTCGAGGACGCCGCGACCGAGAGCGCCGCCACCGCCCCGGCGAGCGAGACCGCGACGGACGCCCCTGTGAGCGAGGTCGCGAGCCAGACTCCGCCGGCCTCCGCCGAGCGCGAGCCCGCCGACGCCGCGCCGAAGACGTCCGACTCCGCGGCCGAAGCCGCGACGCCCGAGGCGACGCCCGCCGCGGCTTCTGAAACGCGCGGACTCGTCGCCGCGCCCTCCGGAGCACCGATCTCCGCGCCGACGCCGCTCGGCTCGCTCGATCCCGAAGCGCACCCCTACCGCATCGACTTCGCCGCGACCGGCGCCGGCATCGATCGAATCGTCTTCAGCGACTACTGGCGGACCGCGCTGGAGAAGCGTCTCGCCGCCGCGCACGCGCGAGCGGTCGAGAAGGGCACCCCCGATGCGGCGCCGATGCCGCCCGAATCCGACCGCTACCAGCTCACCACCCTCGGCAAGCTCGCCGGCGGCGAGCAGGTCTTCGAGGTGCCGCTGCTCGCGATGCGGACGATCACCATCGACGGCGAGGCGGTCGGCCTCTTCGGCGACGTGTGGTCGGAGATCGAGCCGGGACTCTTCCGAAGCGTCATCCGCGATGCCGACGGCGCCGCGGTGCTCGAGGTCGAGCGCCGCTACTCGATCGGCGACGGCCCCATCGACGGCTACCGCCTGAAGCTCGAGCAGCGGGCCCGGAACCTCTCGGGCCGCGAACTCTCGGTGACCTGGCAGCACTACGGTCCGGGCGATCTCGACCCGGACCGCGACAGCTACATCGAGGTGCGCCGCTTCCACTTCGGCTACCTCATGCCGCCCGCCCGCGACCCGAGCCAGTCGATCGTGCTCGCCTCGGGGCAGATGTACGAGCGGAAGGACGTGGTCGATCGGATCCGCGAGAACGACTTCTCGCTCTGGCCGAACCTCGCGAGCCGCGAGGAGAGCCTCGAGATCTCCTGGTTCGGCTCGACCAACCGCTACTTCTCGCTCGCGGTCTACGCGCCGTATTCCCCGCCGGGATCGACCTCGAAGAACCTCGCCTCGAGCGTCGAGACGGTGATGACGCAGCTGGGCTTCGGCGACTCCGGCGAGGTCGTGTTCAGCCTGCTGCAGGGACCCGCCAAGACGATCGCGCCGGGCGGCGAGGCGTCGTGGGACCTCGGCGTCTACGCGGGGCCGCTCGAGCGCGACGTGCTGATCGACCTCGAGCCGTACGCGGCGATGAACCTCGGAGGGCTCATCACCTACGTGATGAACTCCTGCTGCACGATCTGCACCTTCGCGTGGCTCGCGAACCTGCTCGTCGTCTTCCTGACCTTCATCCACGACTACATCGCCTTCGACTGGGCGATCTCGATCGTGCTGCTCGTGCTCGTCGTCCGCGGCCTCCTGCACCCGCTCACGCGGCGCTCGCAGATCCAGATGACGCGGTTCGGCAAGAAGATGTCCGAGCTCAAGCCCGAGCTCGACGCCCTGCAGAAGCGGTTCAAGGGCGACCCGAAGAAGCTCCAGCAGGAGCAGCTGCAGCTCTACCGCGAGAAGGGCGTCAACCCCGCGGGCTGCCTCGGCGGCATGCTTCCGATGTTCCTGCAGATGCCGATCTGGATCGCCCTCTACGCGATGCTCTTCTTCGCGTTCGAGCTCCGCCAGCAGCCGGCGTTCTTCGGGGTCTTCCAGCTCGCGGGCGGATGGGGCTTCCTCGGCGACCTGAGCGCTCCCGACGGCTTCTTCCTCTTCCCGCAGCCGATCGACCTGTGGCTCTTCACGCTGAAGGGCATCAACGTGCTGCCGCTGCTGATGGGCGTGGTCTTCTGGTTCCAGCAGAAGTACATGGCGCCGCCGACGACGGCGACGATGACCGAGGAGCAGCTTCAGCAGCAGAAGATCATGAAGGTGATGATGGTCGTGATGTTCCCGATCATGCTCTACGCGGCACCGAGCGGGCTCACCCTCTACATCCTCACCTCGAGCTGCATCGGCATCATCGAGACCCGCGCGATCCGTCGTCGCATCGCCCACCTCGACAGCCTTCCGCAGGCGGCGCCGGACGAGGCCGGAGGCCGCCCCGGCGGCAAGACCCGCGACAAGCTCGGCCGCATGTACGCCGAGGCGCTCGAGCGGGCGAAGCAGCGGCAGGCCGAGAAGGACCGCGCCGCGAAGCAGAAGAAGTTCAAGGACCGCAAGTAGCGCCGCGACCTTCGGTCGGCTCACTTCCCGATGCAGAAGCTCGCGAAAATCCGGCCGAGCACCTCGTCGGGCTCGAACCGTCCCGCGATCGACTCGAGCGCCT
>JBMTTG010000003.1:0-32718 GCA_049449095.1 Phycisphaerales bacterium
GTGATCGTCCGCTTCGGCAACGTGCTCGGCTCGAGCGGCAGCGTGGTGCCCAAGTTCCTCAAGCAGATCGGCGAGGGCGGCCCGGTCACGGTCACCCACCCCGAGGTCACCCGCTTCTTCATGACGATCTCCGAGGCGGTGAACCTCGTGATCCAGGCCGGCAGCCTCGGGCACGGCGGCGACGTCTTCCTGCTCGACATGGGCGAGCCGGTGCGGATCGCCGATCTCGCCCGCAATCTGATCCTTCTCCAAGGGCTCACCGTCCGGGACGAGTCGAATCCCAAGGGCGACATCGCGATCGACTTCATCGGGCTGCAGCCGGGCGAGAAGCTCTACGAGGAATTGCTCGTCGCCGACGACTCGGAGACCACCGAGCATCCGAAGATCCGCCGGGCGCAGGAGCAGGGCGTCGCGGGCCGATCGCTCGCGCAGTTCCTGACGCAGCTCGAGTCGGCATGCGATCGCCACGACGCGATGGAGGTGCGGCGGCTGCTCCGCGAGCTCGTCGAAGGCGGCGCCGAGCGGGCGCCGGCCGAAGCGCCGCGGCCTGGTGATCGGAGGGCCTGAGCGGCGGACGCCGCGATCGCCCGTCGAGCATGCGAATCGTCTACTGCGACCACTACGCCGGCTCTCCCGAACTGGGCATGGAGTTCCGCCCGTTCCAGCTGGCTCGGGAGTGGGTGCGCTCGGGCCATGCCGTGACGATCGTCGGCGGCTCGTACAGCCATCTGCGGGTCCGCAATCCGTCGCCGGGTCGGGAAGTGCTCGATGGCGTCGAGTTCCTGTGGCTGAAGACGCCCGAGTATCGCGGCAACGGGCTCGGCCGCATTCGAAGCATGGTGGCCTACTGCCTCGGCCTGCGTCGCGCGATCCGGCGACTGTCCCGCGAGGGGGGGATCGACGCGATCATCGCCTCGAGCACCTACCCGTTCGACTTCCTCGTCACCCACCGGGCGGCTCGACGCCTCGGTGCGGCGTCCATCTTCGAACTGCACGATCTCTGGCCGGAGTCGGTGATCGAACTCGGCGGCTACTCGAGACGCCATCCCTTCGTGCTCGCGACGCAGTGGTGCGAGGACGCCTACTGCCGCAAGGCCGATCGGGTGATCTCGATCCTTCCGCACGCCGACCGGCATCTCGCGACGCGGGGCCTCGACGCCTCGCGGTACCTGCACATTCCCAACGGAGTCGATCCGAAGGACGCGCCGGATCCCGCCGCGCCGCTCTCGTCGGAACTCGAAGCGCATGCGAGGTGGGCCTCGGACGGATTCACGATCGGCTTCGCGGGCTCGCTGACCGTCGCCAATGCGGTGCAGCCGCTTCTCGAGGCGGCGGCGCGGCTTCCGACCGAGGCGAGACCGAAGATCCTGCTCATCGGCGATGGCCCGTATCGGGGGGCGCTCGAGGAAGCCGCGTCCGTCGGCGCGGAGCAGGTTCGCTTCACCGGACGCCTGCCTCGCGCCGCGGCGCTCGGGCTGCTCTGCCGGTGCGATGCGATCTATCTCGGCCTCCATCCCCATCGCCTCTACGAGCGCTTCGGGACGAGCCTGAACAAGCTCTACGACGGCATGCTCTGCGGGCGGCCGATCCTCGCGAACTACACGTCCGCCAACGATCCCGTCGCCGACGCCGACTGCGGCATCACCACGCCGGCGGGTGATGTCGCGGCGATCGCCGCCGCGATCGAGACCATGGCCGCGATGGCGCCGGAGGCCCTCGACGCGATGGGCGAGCGCGGACGGCGCTTCGTCTCGGATGGCCATGACCATCGAGTTCTGGCCCAACGAATGCTCGAGTCGATCGCGTCGGCCCGTCGGCGGACGCGGCCGTGACCAGCGAAACGCCCCGTTCGGGCGGCTCGCCCTTTCGCCGAAACGTCGCCGCGACGAGCGTGGGCCTTGCCGTCGCGCAGGGCGGGCAGTTGGCGCTGCTCATCCCGATCTCCCGCGTCTTCGATCCCGAATCGCTCGGGCTCTTCGGCGCGTTCGCGGCGGTCGTGATCGTGGCGGCCGCCTGCTCGACGGCCCGATTCGAGATGGCGATCCCGACCTCGCGAAGCGCTCGCGAACGTCGTGCGCTCGTGGTCCTCTGCGGGGTGATGGCGACGGCGGTGGGGATCGTCGCGGCGGCCAGTTCCCCGGGATGGGCGCCCGACGCGTTGCGGGCCTGGGCGGGAACGCCGTGGATCGTGCTGCTCTGGCTGCCGATGCTCGCGCTCGACGACGTGCTTCGAGTCGCCCTGCAGCGCGAGGGCTGCTTCAACATTCCCGCGGTGGCGCTCGTGGTTCGATCGATCGGCGGCCGCGCCATCGCGCTCCTGCTCGGCCTGCTGCAGGAAGCGACACCGGCGGCGCTACTCGTCGGTGCCGCCGTCGGCACCGCGGCGGGCATGCTTCTGCAGGCTGCGGCGGTTGCGCGACGAGGCGGTTTCCGCGTGGTCTCGTGGCGCGAACTGCGGCTCGTCGCGCGCCGGAATCGACAGTGCCCGACCATGCTGCTGCTCGGGCATGCGGCGTTGGTGGTCGCGACCCAAGGACCGGTCTACGCGATCGAGGCGATCGCAGGCCCCGCGGTGGCGGGATCGTTCCTGATGGCGCAGCGGATCCTCTTCCAGCCCGTCCAGTTCGTGAGCGGAGCGCTCGCGCAGGCGTTCTTTCCCGAGGCGGCGCGGCGATATCGCGCGGCGGGCGAGTGCTGGTCGCTCTATCGCAAGGCGCTGCTGCTGCTCGCGGCATGCGCCGTCCCGGTCCTGCTCCTCGCGACGCCCGCCGGGCCGTTGCTGGTCGACTGGGTGCTTGGTGCGAAGTGGGCCCAGGCGGGCGTCTTTGCGCAGATCCTCGCGATCGCCGCGGCGATTCGGCTGCTCGATGCGCCGCTCAGTTCGATTCGCCTCGTGGCCGGGCGGTTCGGCTTCGATCTCATCTGGAAGGCGAGTCTCATGGCCTCGGTGATGATCGCCTCGACGATCGGCGCGACGGCGGGTGGCGGGCTGGGAGCCGTGATCGGCCTGGCGATCTCGCTGTCGATCCTCCACTCGGCAAGCCTGGCCTTCGCGATCCGGTTGGCGAGGGGAGTCGGGGCGGCGCGGTAGAGTCGAGGCATGTCGTCGAACGATCAGATTGGGCTGGGTGTGGCGGTGATCCTGTGGCGGCGCCGCTGGCTCGCGATCGGGGTCGCGGCGTTGACGCTCGCGGTCCTGCTCCCGTGGGCCCTGCAGCGTGAGAGTGCCCGCGAGGTGCTCGTTCGGGTCCCGCGGGTGAATCGGGCTCCCGTCGCAACGTCCGCGGAGATCGCCGCCGAGGTGCGGATGGTGATCGCTCCGGGGATCGGCTGCGGGCCGAACGAGGCGGCTGCGTTCGGCGTCGAGGAGGTCGGAGGGATCGTTCGGCTGACGCAGCCGTTCGCGCCGGACGACGAGGCGTCGGCGATCGCGGCGCTCGACAAGAGACTGGTCGCTGTCGCCGCAGGCCTCGATGCAGCGCTTGCGACGCGATTCGCCGCGGAGGTCGAGCGGATCGAGGTCGAGATCGCCGCCTTCGAGGCGCAGCTCGAATCGCTTCGATCGACGAATGCGGAGTTCGTGGAGTCCGCAGGCGCGGCCGCCGACTACGCCAAGCTCGCCGGAGCCCGGGCCTCGGCGGAGCCGGGCGCGGTGATCTCCGAGGTGCGCGACGCACGAGCCTCCGGCCGTCTCTCGCGGATCCTCGCCGTCGCCGCGATCGCGACCCTCGGCGGCGTGCTCGTGGGGCTTGGCCTCGACATGCTCCTCGCGGCGCGTTCGATCGCGCGGTCCGCGAAGCCGTCCTGACGATCGCGTCAGTCGAGGCCTTCGGCGGTGCGCGTCGTTCCGGACCGCACGACCGAGAGCGCCCGGGCCGCGACCGCCGCGAGCAGCATCGCCGCCAGCACGATGAAGGCCTGCTGCATCCACGCGAAGAGGCGCCCCACCAGTTCGTTGTGGACGCCAAAGCTGGTCTGCCAGATGAGGAGCGCCAGCAAGGCCGGACCGAGTGACCCGGAGAGGCCCCTCGTGCATCGTGCCAGCAGGTCGCACGTGAAGGCGAGCGCCGACGCCAGTATGAATCCGATCGCGGTACCGAAGGACGCCATCGAGATCCACAGCACCGAGGAGTTCATGGTGGTGGAGAGTTCCGGCCTTCCGAGGACTCCGGCCGCATACCAGCGGCCCACCACCGTCGCGGGGTCGGCGTACTCGCCGCCGAGCGTCGTCCGCAGGGGGATGTAGAAGCCGTCGAATCCCCACGGTCCGTGCGTCGCGGCATAGTGCAGATGCCAGAGACCGGTCTGGAACGGCAGGCTGAAGGCTCGACGAGCGATCCAGAAGGCCGAGTCCGCGGCGGTCGCGGGAAGCCCGCCGGTCGACATCAGCCACGGCAGCACGCTCATCAGGGCGACGATGGCGAGGCCGGTGCCTCCCGCGATCGCGACGGTTCGCAGGCGCGGCAACGGGCCTCGCACCAGCAGCACGAGGCCCATGAGGATCACGAGGAACGCGGCGTTGCTGCGGGCACCGCTGAGGCTTGCCCCGAGGACGAGCCCGACGATCAGCACGCCGCGGATCGCCAGGTCCGCCGCGCGATCGGCAAGCCAGCGCCGCGCAACCAGCAACGCGATCGCGAGCGGGATGGCGACGGTCATGGCGTTGCCGTAGGCGGACTTGACCAGCGCACTTGGAAGGAGCTTGAAGGTCGTCTCGCGGCGCGACGCCAGCGCCTCCGGGCTCTCGAAGGCCGCCCAGAGTCCGGTCTCGGAGAGGGGCACCGCGATCAGCAGCACGCCGATGCCCACGGCCGACGCCGCGAGCGTCACCAGCAGGGCGAGGCGCTCCGCCGAAGAAGGGCGATCGGCTGCGCCGGCGGCCAAGGGCGACGGCGAAGGATCGAGTTGGGGCGTCAGCGCAAGCCATGCCGCGATGGCGAGCGGAAAGCACACCGCGGCGAGACGGGCCGTGAACTCCGGGAACGCCGAGTCGACTCGGATCGAGCCCGTCACGAGTGGCGCGGAGAGTTCGGAGGGAACGGTCGCCGCGGCCCAGGAGATCTGCAGCAGGAAGAGCGTGGCGAGCCAGAACGATGGACGGCGGAGACTGGCGCTGCGAAGTAGTGAGAGCGCGCCGAGCGCGATCGTGCCGGCGAGCGCGAGGATCAGGAGCGACGAGGGAGCCGAGCTGGGCTCGAGCAGGGCGAGGGTCGAGTACGGAAGAGGGCTCGAAGTGGCGGACCGACCGACGGTGGACTCGATCGACGGCGTGGCGGAAGCGTCGGCTTGCGAGGCCACCGCGAGCGATGCGCCGAGCGCGAGTGTCGCCGCAAGACGACCTCGAGACCTCGGATCGATGGGGCGCTCCGCAGGAGGAACGGACGGCGGATGGCGCTTCACGGCCGATGCTCCGTGCGATCGTGGGCGGCATCGAGCAGCGCCCGGCAGATCGATTCGCCAGCTCGCGTCGCATCGCACCGATCGAGAATCCGCGACCGAGCCTCGCTTCGAAGGCGATCTCGCGTGTCGATCACGCGTGCGAGCGCCTCCGCGGCACGCTGGGGCGTCACCTCGATGGGGAGCAGTCTGCCGACCGCGTCGTCCACGAACTCGCCGGTGCCGCCCGCGCTGGTGCCCACCACGGGAATGCCCAGCCCCAAGGCCTCGATCACGGTGGCCGGCAGGCCTTCGGTCGAGGAGAGGTTCACGAACACCGAGGGGCGAGCGCGGAGGAGCGTCTCGCGCACCTCCAAGGGTGGCATCCAGTCGAACCCCTCGACCTCGAGGTTGGATGAAGGCCGATGCGGCGCGACGATCTCGCGGATTCGCGATGTTGCGACGCCAACGTGCATCCACTTGAATCGGCGGTCGGGGTGCTGCGACGCAAGGCACGACACCGATCCGGCGATCAACGAAAGCCGCTTGATCGCCGTGTCGGAGGAGCAGCTCGCGATCACGATCGGATCGTCGGAAGGGCAGTCGACCCATCGGGACGGGATGTCGATGGGAATGCGGGCGGTGACCACCTTCGAGGCCGAGTCCGGATGGCGGCGCGCCAGGTGCGCCCGGCCGTGGTCCGACACCGTCATGACGAGGCTCGCGCGGCTCATGATGAACCCGCGGAACGGCAGGTAGCCGAAGACGTCCGGTCGCTCGTAGAGATCACCGCCATGAGCCCGGCAGGCGAAGCGGAGCGGCGATCGCTCCGTGGCAAGTGCGGCACCGAAGGCCTCGGCGTTCGACCAGTAGCAGTAGACGAGGGTCTCGTCGGCTCGGCGAGCGGCGTTGCGATCGCCCATGAGCCAGTGTGCGGCTCGCGCGCCTCGCAGCAGGTAGTAGGACAGAAACGCCATCCGCCGCGGCGAGAGCGCAACATCGCGCCATCGCTCGCGGAGTTCCCCGGCGAGGGCCGCTCCGAGCGGACCCATGAATCGCATCGGAGCCGCGGGGGCGAGAATCGGTCGCCGCGCGAGGCTCGTGTCCAGCCCGATGCCGCTCGGCAGGTCGCGAGGCGATCCGGTGATCCGGCGGGCTGGAACCACGACCACCTCGAACGATCGACTCAATCGCTCCAGCTCCGGCCCGAGAAACGCCTCGCCGGGACCGAAGGGATAGGTCTGTGTGAGCAGCAGAAGCCTCATGCGGTTCCCGCGGCGCTGCGGAGGCGGTGTGCGATGAACTCGATCCGTCGAGTCTCCTTGGCTCGAAGATCCAGGTGCGCGTGGGCGAAACGCCAGGCCTCGAGTCCCAGCTCCGGACGATCGAACGCCTGCTGCAGCAGCGCACGAAACGAGTTCGCGGCCGCTTCGATTCCGTCTCGCTCGAGGTCGAGACGGATCGCGAACGCTGCGTCCGATGGAACATCCGGATCGACGTAGCCATAGGCGATCGGAAGCCCCGCCGCCAGCATGGTGCGGCTCTTCAGCGGGCAGGCTTCGCGAATTCCCGCCCGCTCGATCGCCAGGCTGGCGATCCCGACGTGGCACTCCCCAAGAAGCCTCAGGAGTTCCGGTTCGGAGACTCGCGGCAGGAACTCCACGTTCGCCGGCGCCGTGGTCGGTGGCACGCCGATCAGCCGAAACGTCGCTTCGGGGATCCGCTTCGCGATCTCGACGACCCGATCGATGCCGTGCCATGGCGACGGGGATCCGACCGGCATGGCCACGATCGGGCGCTCGCCGCCAGCGCTCCGCGCCGGCGGTGTCTCCGGTACTTCGATCGAGTTGCCGATCACCATCGCGTCGGATCTTCGGTTCGCCGGCGCCAGTTCGGAGGTCACTGGAGTGAACCCCGCGGCCGCTCGCTCGAGCCGAGGCCAGGTGCGTCGCCAGTACGCCGCCGCAAGTCGCGAGCGATGCTGCAGTTCTCGGATCGGATCGCTGTTGATCTCGAAGAACGTCGGCACGGACTTCACCAGGCTCTCGAAGGCCGGGCACCACAGTCCCTGACGGATGAACATCGCGTCGGGACGTCGGGCGTCCAGCAGCTCGGCGGCCCTTCGGAACCACCGCTGATGCCGGGCGATCCACCCGAGCCGATGCCGAGGCGCACGTTCGGGCGGCGACGGCGTGAACGAGTCGCCCGGCGCGATCAGCGTGCCGGTCGGGAGTTCGAGAAGATCGACCGTGTGGCCGAGCGACGACCAGCATCGAGCGGTGCGCAGCAGCTTTTCGGAGACGCCCTCGCCGGGAACGATGCGATGGTGCGAGACGAGGGCGAGCCTCATGCGTGGCGTCCGATCATGGCGACGTGCTCATGGTTCGAGCGAGAGACGGCCATCCCGGAGTCGGTACGAGGCCCCCGTCGCCGGGCAGGTCCATCGCCCCTCGCCCGCAAGCGGAAGCGGGATCCGATCGCCGTGGCGGCTCATCCAGCCGGCGTGCCGTGCCGGGACGCCGAGCATGAGCGAGAACGGCGCCGCGCTCCGGCTGACCACCGCGCCGGCGCCGACGAAGCAGTGCTCGCCGAGTTCGATGCCGCAGACGATCGTGCAGTTCGCGCCGAGCGTCGCGCCACGCCGAACGACGGTGTCGCGGTACTCGTCCTTGCGGACCACGGCGCTGCGCGGGTTGTAGACGTTGGTGAAGACCATGCTCGGCCCGCAGAAGACGTCGTCCTCGAGGGTGACGTTGTCGTAGACGCTCACCTGGTTCTGGATCTTCACGTTCGAGCCGATCGAGACCCGGTTGCCGACGAAGACGCCTTGGCCGAGCGAGCAGCGCTCGCCGATCCTCGCGCCGCCGCAGACGTGCGCGAAGTGCCAGACCCGGGTGCCGGCGCCGATCGACGCGCCCTCGTCGACGATGGCGGAGGGATGGCGGAACCAGCCGCCGGGCATCTCGATCAGGTCGCTCGGCATGGTCTCGCCTCGATCAGTAGTGGAGCGGAAGGCTCACCGTGCGTCCGTCGCGAGCGCTGAGGTACGCGGCGATGATCACCTCGAGGCTCTTGAGGCCTTCGCGTCCGTCGGTCAGCGGCTCCCGCCGCCCGTGAAGGACCTCGATCACGTTCTCGTAGTAGGGCAGATGACCGAGTCCGTAGACGTTCGGGATCTCGTAGCTCGCGTCGCGGACCGCGGCGTCGTAGTCGCGCTCGTCCGCGAACTCCCAGTGCTGTATCTCGTTGACGGCAAGGCCGCCGATCCGAACGCTGCCCTTCTCGCCGAGCACGGTGATGCTGCCCTCGAGATTCCGCGGGAAGGTCAGCATGGTGACGTTCATCGAGCCCATGGCGCCGCTCCGCCACCGCACGTTGAGCACGCCGGAGTCCTCGACCTCGATGTTGCGTCCGAGCGTGCCGGTCATCGCCTGCACGCTCTCGATCGGGCCGATCAGCCAGTCGAGGAGATCGACGTAGTGGCTCGCCTGGTTCATGAACGCGCCGCCGTCGAGCTCCCACGTGCCGCGCCAGCGATCGGTGTCGTAGTAGGACTGCGGTCGCTGCCAGAAGACGTTCACGTTGACCATGAAGATCCGGCCGAAGCGTCGTTCGTCGATCGCCCGCTTGAGAAGCTGCAGCGTCGCGTTGAACCGGTTCTGCTTGACCACGAAGAGCCGCACGCCCGCCTCGTCGCAGGCCTTCACCGCGTCGAGGGCGTCCTGCCAGCGGGTCGCCATCGGCTTCTCGGTCATCACGTGGAGCCCAGCCCCGGCACAGGCGATCGTCTGCGCCGCGTGAAGGCCGCTCGGCGACGCGAGGATCGCGAGGTCGATCCCGAGCGAGCCCTCCTGCGAGGCCCGAAGCATCGGCTGCAGGCTCGTGAAGCGGGCCGCGGTTCGATCAAGCGCCGGGCACTCGTCCCAGGGGATCGCGTCGAACCGCGCCGGGCTCACGTCGCAGATCGCGGCGAGTTCGATGCGGTCGGCGAGCCGATCGAGCACCTTGAAGTGGTTGCGGGAGATCCGTCCGCAGCCGACGACCGCGGCCCGGATCGCACGTCCTTCGATGGCGGGGTAGGAGAGCCACATCGGGCGGGGGAGTGTACAGGCAGGCCCTCCGGAGTCGGTCTCCGCTAGTCTCCTCGCTTCGCGCCGGCGGGCGTCCAGGGAGTCTCCTGAAGTTGCCTCGATCCATCGTCACGATCCTCGGCGCGAGACCGCAGTTCGTGAAGGCGGCGGCGGTCTCGCGGGCGCTTGCCTGCCGCGGGCTGCAGGAGTCGATCGTCCACACCGGCCAGCACTACGACCCGTCGATGTCGGCGGTGTTCTTCGATGAACTCGGCGTTCCCGCTCCCTCGCACCATCTCGGGGTGGGCAGCGGATCGCACGGCGCTCAGACCGCGGCGATGCTTGCCGCGATCGAGGAGGTCCTCTCGGAGTCGCGGCCCGACGCGGTGCTCGTCTACGGCGACACCAACTCGACGCTCGCCGGGGCGCTCGCGGCGGCGAAGCTGCACATCCCCGTCGCCCATGTCGAGGCCGGCCTTCGAAGCTTCAATCGGCGGATGCCGGAGGAGGTGAATCGGGTCGCGACGGATCATCTGTCGACCTGGCTCTTCTGCCCGACCGCCGTCGCGGTCTCCAATCTCCGCGCGGAGGGAATCGGCGCAGACGGCGATCGGATCGACCGACAGGTGCAGGAGGTGGGCGACGTCATGTTCGACGTCACCCGACTCTTCGGGGAGCGGGCGATGGAGCGGGCGACGATCGGTCCGTCGCTTGGTCTCGGCGGAACGCCCTACGTGCTGGCGACGATTCATCGAGCGGAGAACACCGACGATCCCCAGCGCTTGACGAGGATCGTGGAGTCGCTGCGCCGGGTCGCGAGGTCGCGGCGGGTGGTGTGGCCGATGCATCCGCGAACCCGAAAGGTCCTCGCGTCGGGAAGCTTCGGCGATCTCGGCGGCATCGAGGCGGTCGAGCCGGTCGGATATCTCGACATGCTCTGGCTCGAACGGCGTGCCGACGTCGTCGTCACCGACTCCGGCGGCGTGCAGAAGGAGGCGTTCTTCGCCGGCGTGCCGTGCGTGACGGTGCGCGACGAGACGGAATGGGTGGAGCTGGTCGAGAGCGGGTGGAACCGGCTCGCGCCGCCCGACGGCTCGTGCGACATTGCCGAGGCGATCGAGCGCGCGTCCGCCGGCGACTCTGGCGTCGCTCCGTACGGCGACGGCGAGGCTTCTCGCCGCATCGCGGAGATTCTCGGTGATGGCGTCTGAACCGCGGCCGGCCTCGAGCGAGTCCCGAGTGGTCGGCGATCGCCTGCGTCCTGTCTTGGCGGTGGCGCTCGCGATGGCGTTCCTCGCGCTGCTCGCCGTCGAGTTTCGGCACGACTTCGACATCACCGACGAGTCATTCTCGATCCTCGATGCGGCGCATCCCGAGGATCAGACCTCCGCGGTGCGGTTCCACTGGCTGGTCACCCGGCCGGTGCTGCTGCTGAGCCTCGGAGACCTCTGGCTCAATCGGATCGCGGGCCTGATTCTGCTCGCGGCGGCGGGATGGATGGCCGGTGCAAGGTTCGATCGGACGCGCGGGGCGTCGGATCGCGGCGGGCAGGTGCTGGCCGGTGCGGTCGGCTCGGCCTGCATGCTCGCGTTCTACGCCTTCGATCTCCGATCGCCGGGCTACAACTGGGCCGCGGTGCTGGGAGCCTGCCTGGTTGTGGGCTGCCTCGCCGGCGCCGCCGGCTCGGCTCGCGCGGCGAGATGGCTGGCCGCGGGCGGCGCGATCGCGGCGATCACCGCCGCGAGCAAGGCTTCGACCGGCACGGCGCTCGCGGCGATGGGCGTGGTCCTCGCCGGACTCGTGGCCGGATCCGGCTGGCGAGGCTTCCTGCGTGGCCTCGGCAGTTGGACGCTGGGCGTGGTGGTCGCCGGGATCGCCTCGTTTCTCGTGCTGCGCTGGTGGGGGGATCCGATCGCCGCGTTCGAACGAGGTGCGCAGGTCCTCGAGCACATCCGGCTCTACGACGATCTCGCGGGGCGCACGCTGAAGGAGAGCCTCGACTTCTTCGAGCGCTGGTTCGAGGGCGCGTGGCCGCTGATCGCGTTCGCCGCGATCGTCGGATCGGCCGGAACGATGGTGTCGAAGCGCCTTCCGGGAACGGCGGCCGCGGTGGTGCCGTGGGCGTTTCCCCTGATTGCGGGCGTCCTGCTGCTGCACACGCCCGAGGCGTGGTCCAAGTTCGACGTGTGGGCACGGGTGTCGCTTGGCGCGTTCACGATCCTCGCCGCGACCTGGCTGAGCGTTGGAGGCACCTCGTTGCGGGCTGGGACACTTGATCGCAGCGGTCACGGTACGAGAGTGATGGTGCTGCTGGCGGCGCTGGCTGCGCCGTTTGCGACGGCGGTCGGGACGGGGAATGCGATGTTCTGGCGTTCGGCCGGGCTTGCCGCCGGAATCTGGCTGCTCGCAGCTTCCGCGCTCGCCCTCGGCGCGGGCGGAGACCGACGCGCCAAGGCCTCGTCGCAGTGGGCGTCGATCGTGGCGATGTCGATCGTCGCGCTCGCCACGCTGGCCGCCATGCGGGCGCAGCCCTACCGGCCGCTGGCTGGCGAGGCCGAGACTCCGCGTGCCTGCGAGATCTCACCTGGCCGCGGTGCGTTGATCGTGGATGGTCGCCTCGCCTCCGCGATCGAGCGGCTTCGCGACGACGCTTCGCGAGCGGGCTTCGCGCCGGGGCAGGACGTGCTGGCGCTCTACGACATGCCCGGCGTCGTGCTGGCGCTTGGCGGCCGAGCGCCGGGAGCGTCGTGGATCCTGAGCGGATACCGAGGCTGCGGGCCAGCGGCGGAGGTCGTGCTGGGGAGCGTGGCGCCCGAGCGGCGGGCGCGAGCATGGGTGATGCTTCGAAGCCCACAGCGCGCCGAGACGTGGTCGCGCCCGGGTGCCAATCCGGATGTCCGCGAAGTGCTCGGCGCCGTCGGCCTCGACTTCCCGGCGGGCTACGAGCGCGTGGCGGACGTGCCCTTTCCGTTCTACGACCAGGTGGCGAACGTCTCGCTCTGGAGGCCGAACGGGTCGCCCGTCGCCACGCCGTAGACTTCCCACCCATGGGAACGGTCGCCTACGGCTGGCTGGCGCGGGTCCATTGGCCCGCGCGGGAGCAGGCGATCCGAGGCTTGATCCGAAGGCACTTCCTGAACGAGACGGCGAGTCGAGATCCGATGACCCGAATACTCGATGTGGGATGCGGCCCGGCGTGGCTCGCCGAGACCGCCGCGGCCCTCGACGCGGAGTACCTCGGCGTCGATCCAGATCCCCCGCGAGGCGTGCCGCAGGTGCGGGCAGGCCGAGCCTCGGACGTCGAGGAACTGCTCCAGCCTCGCGACCTCGTCGTGATCAACGGGGTGGCCCATCATCTCGATGACGCGGAACTCTCCGGGGTGGTGGCGAGCGCCCGTCGATCCGCCGGTCTGATCGTCTGCGATCACGCCCTCGATGCGGCAACGCCGCTCCGGAGCCGCGTGCTGCAGTCGCTCGATCGCGGCCGACACGTCAGGCCGCTTGAGTTCTTCGAGCGGCTCCGGGGCTGGAGCCGGATCGAGACGCTTCGATTCCCGATCCGCATCGCCGGGATCCCGGCGTGGGACTACTTCGCCGCGGCCTATCGACCGGAGCCACAGGCGTGAGCGCCGCCGACCGAGGCGTGACCGTGATCGTGCCGCTCTTCAACGAGCAGGCGTCGGTGGCCGAGTTGATCGCTCGGCTCGAAGCGGCGCTTGCGGACGTTCCCGCCTCCCGCATCGTGCTCGTCGACGACGGTTCGGTCGATGGGACGGTCGAGGCCGCAGCCGTCGCCGCCAAGGCCGGCCGCGGTCCTGCGATCCACCTGAGGCGGCTGAGCCGGAACTTCGGACTTCAGAAGGCGATCGCGGCCGGACTGGCCGCGGCGATGGAGCACCATCCGCCGGCGGAGTCGATCGCGGTGATGGATGGCGATCTGCAGGATCGTCCCGAGCACCTTCCCTCGTTGCTCGCGGCGCTTCGCGACTGCGACGTCGCCTATGCGGTGCGATCGAAGCGCCGGGAGTCGGCGGCGTTCCGCGCGGCGGCGAGGATCTTCTACGCCACGATGTCCCGGTGGTCGCGGGTGCCGATTCCCGCCGATGCCGGCAACTACTGCGTCATGCGCCCGGCGGCGGCGGCGGCGGTGCTCGCGAACATGGACGAGAACCTCTTCTTTCCCGGGCTGCGGGCGTGGGTGGGATTCCGTCAGCGCGGCGTGCCGCTCGAACGGGACGCGAGGTCGGACGGCAACTCGCGGATGGGGCTTCGCCGGCTGCTGCGCCTCGCGGTCGGCGCGTTCTTCGGATACTCGACGCTGCCGCTCCAGGCGATGCTGATGCTCGCGGCGTTCACCCTCGCCGGAAGCGTGCTGCTGGCGGTGGCGCTCGCGGTGCTACGGATCGCCGGCGAAGTCCAGGTGCAGGGCATCGCGCTCGTGGCGATCCTCGTGCTCGGGGGGCTCGGCGTGACGCTCGTGTTTCTCGCCGTGCTGGCGTACATGGTCTCGCGAAGCCCCGCCCCGATGCAGTCGAGGGCGCTCTACGTCGTGGCGGAGGATCGGACGCTGCGGGCGGGCATCGAATGACGTCGACGCTCTACGCCGAGAGCGAGGCGCATCGGTATCTCGATCGGGTGCCGTCGGATCCGCACCATCTCGCGATCGTCGGGGCGGTGATCGCGGCGGCGAATGGGCATGCCGGGATCACCGCACTCGAAGTCGGCGCCGGCCGGGGCCGCTACACCGATCTGCTGGTGCAGCGCGGGTTGCGGATCGTCGCGATCGAGCCCGATGCGGCGCTCGCCGGAGCGTTGCGCCGACGCTTCGACGGGACGCATGCGGTCCGCGTGGTGGAGGCGCCGCTCTCGGACGCGGCCATCGCCTCGTGCGGACCGTTCGACGCGGTACTGGGCTTCCATGTGCTCCACCATCTCGACGATGCGGCGCTGGGGTCGCTCGATCGGCTGCTGCGATCGCGTCCCGAGGTCGGGGCGGGCTTTCTCGAGCCGAATCCGCTCAACCCGCTCTATCCCGTGCAGATCGCGCTCCATCCGGCGATGCGGTTCCGCGAGGAAAGAGGCCTGTGGCGGCGCTTCGTCGGCGAGGGTTCGCCCTGCCCGAGCCTTCGCGTCGCCGGCAACGTCGGGCTGCTGCCACCAGCGCTCTCGAGAGGCGCGGGGCGGCTTCTGGGCCGAGCGATGCATGCGCCGTCCTTCGCGCCGTGGGCGGCCTACCGATTGATCGCGCGCGCGACGGAGCGATCGCGATGAAGGCCGAGCATGGCGAGGAACTGGCCCGACGGGATCGGGGCTACTGGTGGTTCCGCGCTCGCTATGCGACGGTCGAGCGGATGCTCCGCAGGCATGCGAGGACTCCACTCGGCGGCCTGCTCGACTTCGGCTGCGGCTCCGGCGGGTTCCTGAAGCATGCGGTCGATCGCGGTCTCGTGGCAGCGAACGAGGCGATCGGGGTGGATGGCGACGCGGCGGCGGTCGCGCGAGTTCGGTCGATGGGCTTCGAGGCACATGAGGCCGATTCGTCGAGGCTCTCGGGGCTGTCGCTTGGGCGACGCCCCGATGCGGCCGTCGCGCTCGACGTGCTCGAGCATCTCGATGAGCCGGTCGAGGCGCTCCGTTCGCTGCGATCGCTCACGACGCCTGGCGCGACGCTCGTGATTCTGGTTCCGGCGATGCCGTCGCTGTGGTCGGAGTGGGACGATCGTCTGGGCCACCGGCGGCGATACACGCCTCGAACGCTGCGATCCGATCTCGAGGCCGGCGGATGGAAGGTGCGGAAGATCCGCTCGCTCTTCTTCTCGATGCTGGCGCCGGCGTGGCTGAGAGGCGTGGCGGGCCTCTCGGCCTCGCAGGACGAGTTTCCTTCCGTCCCGCGATGGCTCGACACGGCGCTCGGTTCGTGGACCACGTTGGAGAACCGGTTCCCGTGGTGGCCCGCGGGCACATCGCTGGCTGCGGTGGGGGAGCGTGGCTGAGCGATGGCCCAGGAACACGACAGGCCGCGTCGAGCGCGGCCTGTCGAGGGTTCGTGAGGTGTCGCGGCGGCTCAGTGGGGTCGCACGCGAACGTTGGCGGGGTTGGTCAGATCGATCGCGGCCCAATCGATGTACTCGAGCGCCGCATCGAACATCCATCGAACGATCGGGCCGGTATCGGCCTGAACGATCATGGAGGGAGCATTGTCGCCGGGGAATGCCCGGACCCCGACCACCTTCCAACCGGAGGGCGCGACGAGGGGGGCGCCCGTGTCGGCGCGGGTGAAGGGGTCCCACGAGTCGTAGTTGAATCCGATCAGATTCCATCGGATCACCTGACCGTTGGACTGGTTCTGCAGCACGATGGCCGACTCGCCATCACGAGCGAACACGCCGGCGACCCGCCAGACCAGCGGCGTGTTGGCGGAGTACACGAAGTGGTAGTCGACGTACTCGAGACCGTTCATCTCCCAGATCACGAGCCGGCCGGTCGACTCGTTGCGAACGAGCAGGTCCGCATCGCCGTCGCCGTCGAAGTCGGCGGAGCCCTGAATGGCCCAGCCCGGCGAGGCGAGCAGGTCGCCGCCGTTCCGCGTGAGCGGGGTCCAGTCCTGATAGGTCGTTCCCTCGGCGCCGCCCAGCAGCCAGGCGACCACTCGGCGATCCACGGTGTTCTGGAGCACGATGCTCTCGAAGCCGGTCGAGGCGTCGAAGGGGCCGATTGCGCCGATCCGCCAGCTGGCCGGCGAGGTGACGATCGGATTGCTGACCGCGATCGAACCGTCGACGTCGAGCAGTCGAGCGGACACGGCCCTGGTCGAGGTGTCCTGCATGACCAGGTCGGGAATGCCGTCGACGTTCAGATCGGCCTGCTTGACGAGGCATCCGAAGCCGGGCGAGGGGAACTGGATCTGATCGATCTGGTTCGGGATTCCCGCCCCGAACGGCAGGAAGGTCACCCGCAGGATCTGGATGCCGACATCCCACGTGACGCCGAAGAAGCGGTTGTCCGCCGGGTCGCTGGGATCGTTGGGGGCCAGATCCGAGTACTGGTTGGTGATGGCCTCGGTGCCTGCGATGACCGTCAGGGTGATGGTCGAGCCGATCGGGTCGCCGCCGGTCCACGCGAAGCCAGCGGTGTTCACCGGCGGGTCGAAGGTCAGTTCGATGACGCCGAGATCGTTCGCCTGCAGCACGTGTCCGCCCGGGGGAACCCCGACGCCGGGCACGATCGAGGTGCCGGTCACCGCGTTGTACGAGTAGCCGGGAACGGAGACGACTCCGCCCGGGAACACCTCGACCTCGAAGCACTCCATGCCGAATCCGAAGTACGGGCTGTCCGAGAGGCCCGAGTAGGGCAGCGGTCCCGTGAACACCGGGGGCGCCGCCATCACGGAGGCGGCCAGTCCGAGGGCACCAAGCACGGGGATCATTCGACTCGCACGCATGTTCAAGACTCCTTCCGCCATGAGGCGGACGACCACTCCTCGACGTCCAGGGGCGCGAACTCCTCGCGGAGTCGCCGCCAGTCACCCCTGACTTCGAACCAACGCTAGCCCCGGTTCACCACCGAGCACGGGACCAGATCGCAGGAGCGATGCCGGGGAATGTGTTTCGGTCGAACACCCCACAACGCTTGCCCGTCTTCGCAAGTCCGCGTTATTCGGACGGTCGAGCGATCAGGCCGCGGCTCGCCCGATCTCGATGCCGAGCGACCGCATCTTCTTGTAGAGCGTGGTCCGGTCGATCCCGAGTTCCTGCGCCGCCCGAGTGCGGTTCCAGCCGCTTCGGCCGAGCGCTTCGAGAATGAGGCGTCGTTCGGGTTCCCGCAGCGCGGCTTGGAGGTCGCGAGGCTCCTGAAACGCCAGCGGGCCCAGCGAGCAGGTCGGCCGCGAGGAGAGGGTTTCGGACGGCGAGCGAGCTTCGTTCGAAGGGGTCTCGTCGTCTCGGCGACGCAGCGACTCCGGCAGATCCGCGAGGGTGACGAGGTGCCCCTTCGCCAAGACCACCGCCCGTTCGACGGTGTGCTCGAGTTCCCGGACGTTTCCATCGAACCGATGCGACTCGATCGCCGCGATCGCCTCGTCGCTGAAGCCGACCACCTGCCGGCCATGTTCTGCGCGGTAGCGATCGAGGAAGGCCTCCGCGAGCGGCCGAATGTCCGACCGCCGATCGCGGAGCGGCGGCATGTCGATGGTGACCACATTGACGCGGTAGTAGAGGTCCTGCCGGAAGCGGCCGTCCGCGACGAGCCTTTCGAGCGGCTCGTTCGTGGCGACCACGAACCGGACGTCGACCTCGCGGGTCTCGTCGGAGCCGACCGGCTCGAAGCGGCGCTCCTGCAGCACCCGCAGCAGCTTCACCTGCAGGGCCGGGCTCGCGGAGTTGATCTCGTCGAGGAAGATCGTGCCGCCGTTGGCCGCGAGGAACCGGCCCTTCTTGTCGCCGACGGCGCCGGTGAAGGCTCCCTGCACGTGACCGAAGAGCTCCGACTCGAGCAGCGTCTCGGAGAGCGAGCCGCAGGAGACCTCGACGAAGGGACGGTCGCGCCGATCCGAGGCGGCGTGAATGGTTCGGGCGACCAGGCTCTTGCCCGTCCCGGACTCGCCGGAGACGAGCACGGTCGCCCGGGTCGCGGCGGCCGATCGCACGAGGTCGTGGACCTGCAGGATGCGCGGATCTCGACCGATCAGGAGGTTCGGTCCCGAGGCGGAGCGCTCCTCCGGGATCCGAGCCGGGCCGAGCAGGCGTCGCTCGATCCCGCGTTCGATCGCCCGCACGAGTTCACGGTCGACGATCGGCTTGGCGAGCACGTCGTCGGCGCCCTCCCGCATCGCGGCGACGGCATCCTCGAGCGTGCCGAACGACAGGACGGCGAGCACCAACGCCCTGCGGTCGAGCTGGCGAACCTCGCGCACGAGATCGGCGGCTCGGCGGCCCCACGCGCCATCGCAGACGACCCAGACCGTTCCGCCTGCGGCCTCGGAGGTCGTGGTGAGCGACTCGGCGGCCGCGGCTTCGAAGCCCGCTTCGGCGAGGCACTGCGCGTAGCACTCCGCGGCGAGCGAGTCGCCGTCAGCAATCAGGACTCGCGGGCGGTTCGAGTCGGACATAAGCCTCGTCGGAGCAGAGCGTTGTGGTTTGGTGCCACGATCCGATCGGTCGCTCGAAGCCGGACCGGTACTCGTCGATCGGCTCGAACTGCCCGCCAATTGACCCCAGTGAGGCTCATGAGGCCAGGTCTTCGGAGTTGCGGGCGTGGAGAATTGCGGCTGCGAAGGCGCGAGCATGCCATAAGGGTCATGATGCCGCGTTGCAGCCGCTCGCCGCCGCGTCGGTACCCGGAGCCATCGCTCGGCTCCAATCCGGCCCGGCTTCACCCCGAGAGTGCTCCAAGGAAACGGACCCATGTCCACTTCGAACCTGCGGATCGCCCGCCTGCGTCAGACATCCCTTCTTGTCGCGGTCGCTTCGGCTTCGCTGCTGCTCGCGCCGGCGGAAGGTCCCCTCGGAGGATGGCTGTCTTCGGCCTCGGCTCAGGACGGCGCCGGCGCGGGAGGCGGTCGCGGTCAGCGGGGTCAGGATGGCGCCGGCGGCGGGCAAGGCCGACGCGGCGGCATGGGTGGACGCATGGGCGGCCGAATGGGTGGCATGGGTGGAGGCATGCGCGATGTCCGTGAGCTCATGGAGCCCGACTTCGTCCGCCGGGATGTGCCGCTCTTCGTCTCGCAGCTCGAGCTCGACGACACGCAGAGCCTCGTCGTCGAGACGCTCATGGGCGACTACGAGAACGACTACGGCACCGCCTCCGGTCGGGTGACCGAGCAGATGGCGGAGATGGGTCGCCAGATGTTCTCCAACATGGTGACCCCGGAGATGCGGACCCGCTTCGAGGACGAGGCGCGATCGATCCGGGAGGAGATCCGCGAGATGCAGGATGCCGCGGGCGGCGAACTCGACCCCGAGCAGATCCGGAACATCTGGCGCGAGCGGATGGGCAAGCTGCAGCAGGAGATCGCCGCCGAGCAGGGCGACAACGGCATGGCCGCCCAGATGCAGGCCACGATGGGCGAGATGTTCGCGCGCCTTCAGGAGTGGCAGGCGAAGAAGGCCGCCATGCGGGTGGCGTTCGTGGACGGGCTCAAGGTGCAGCTCACCGACGAGCAGCTCGACCTGTGGCCGGCGTTCGAGCGGTTCCTCGTTCGCGAGAAGAGCCTGCCGAAGGCCCGCCTCTCCGGTGAGGGCCTGAACCTCTTCCTGATCGTCGACGAGGCCGAACTCCCGGAGGAGTCGCTCGCGAAGCTCGACCCGATCCTCGACGAGTACGAGGTGGTGCTCGATCAGGCGATCCGTCGCCGCGACGAGGTGGTCGCCACGACCTCGGCCCAGATGTACCGGTCGATCCAGGACGGCGACACCGCGGGCGCGTTGAGAACCATGGAGCGTCAGATGCAGGCCCGCACGGCGCTTCGCGACGTGAACGAGCTCTATCGCTCGCGACTCGTGGCCGAACTCGGCGACGCGCCCGAGGCGAAGGCCCTGAACCAGGCGATCCTCGAATCGGGCTTCGAGCGGATCTATCAGCCCACGCCGACCGCTCGCGCCTTCGCGGCGGCGCTGGGCATCGATGGTCTCGATGCGAGCGTGCTCGAGGCGGTGCTCGCGACGCAGGCGGCGTTCGAGGCCGAGATGGCCGGCCGCAACGAGCAGTTGCTCGCCCTCACCAAGCGATTCGAGCCGCAGCAGCAGCTCGACGAGGCGGAGCGGTTCGTCTCGGCGATCGCCGGCGTGATGGCGGGCGGCGGATTCAATCCCGGCGGCTTCGGCCCCGGTCCCGAGAACCCGATGCGGGAGGCGATGGATACCCGCGGTGAACTCGATCGCCAGTACCGCGAGCGCCTCGAGGCGCTGCTGACTCCCGAGCAGGTTGAACAGCTCCCGTCGACCCGGCGCGGCCGTGGCGGCGCCGGGGCGGGCCAGTTCGCGGAGATGCGCGAGCAGGCGCTGCAGCGCTTCGACAAGGATGGCGACGGCGAGCTCAGCCAGGAGGAGCGCCGCGAGATGATGGACACGTTCCGGCAGGAAGGCTTCCCGGGTCGCGGGCAGGGCGGTGGTCAGGGTGGAGGTCGCGGACCGGGCGGTGGCCGTGGACAAGGCGGCAATCCGGGCAACTGAGTCGTCCGAACAACCTGAAGAGCACCACGTCGCCGTCAATAAGGTGGCGATTCACGATGTCGCCCTCGCTCGGGACGGCGGCGTTCGTTCCGGGGCCGAGCATCGAGGCGGAGCGAACGGATTCGATCGTCGATTCCGGTCCAGACCGCGTCCGAGAGTTCGTTCCGATCTCCTTGCCAGTCATCGATTGCGGATTTGCCGCGCGCGATCCGGAGGGCGCGGATCTACGCTCGTCTCGAACAGGAGCACCTCGCATGCGGACATTCGATCTCGTTCGGCGGCTGCGTTTGGCAGCGCCGATCGCCTTGGTGGTCGCGTCGGCACACGGTGCCGGCGACGACTTCGCCTTCACGCTTCTTCACAACAACGATGCCGAGTCGAGGCTCATCAGCGTCCGGAGCACGCAGCCTGACTTTGGCGGCGTGGCAAGGTTCGCGACCGTGGTCGCGAATGCGCGAGCCGCCGCAGGCCAAGGCAACAGCCTGCTCGTGACCTCCGGCGACAATGTGCTCGCCGGACCGGAATGGGATTGCGGGACTCGCAACGGCGTGCCGTTCCTCGATTCGATCGCGCTCACCGAGATCGGGTACGACGCCATCTGCCTCGGGAATCACGAGTTCGACTTCGGACCCGATGTGCTCGCCGAGTTGATCGAGGGCGTCGGAAACGGGATCCCTTTCCTCTCCGCGAACCTCGATGTGTCGCCGGTGCCTGCGCTCGCCGCCCTCGCGGATGCGGGCCGAATCGCCGCGTCCGCGGTGTTCGAGGTCGGTGGTCGTCAGATCGGAGTCGTCGGGGCGACCACGCCCGCGCTTCCCTACCTCTCGAGCCCTGGCGCGGTGATCGTCGATGCGGACGTTCGGACGGCGGTGCAGTCCGCGATCGACGAACTCCTCGCGAGCGGAGTCGGAATCATCGTGTTGACGAGCCACATGCAGAACATCGGGGAGTCGGTCGAGCTGCTCTCGACGCTCTCGGGTGTCGACATCGCGATCGCGGCGGATGGCGCCGATCTCCTGGCGAATCCGGGAACGCCGCTCCTGCCGGGCGACGAGCCGGTCGGTCCCTATCCGAAGCTGGCCGCCGATGCCGATGGCCGAATCGTGCCGGTGGTCGCGACGGCGGACGGCTATTCCTATCTGGGGCGGCTCTCGGTCACCTTCGATGCCGCGGGCGAACTCGTCTCGATCGATCCCACCAGTGGTCCGATCCGGGTGCTCGGAGGCGATGCTCCGGACGCGGTCGACGGCGATCCGGTCGTGGAGGCGACGGTCTTCGAGCCGGTCTTCGAGTGCGTGTCGGGCCTGGCGGAGAGCCTGGTGGCCCAGTCGGAGGTTCCGCTCGACGGCATCCAGGGGCACGTCCGCTTCCGGGAGACCAACGAAGGCAACCTGATCGCCGATGCGCTGCTCGAGGCGGCGGCGAACATCGCCAAGTCGTCCGGAGTCCCGGTGCCGGACGTCGCCCTGATGAATGGCGGCGGCATTCGCAACGACTCGATCCTGCCGCCCGGCGACATCAGCGAACTCGACACGTACCTCATGCTGCCGTTCGTCAACTTCATCACGGTGGTCCCGGAGGTCCCGGTGGCCCGGTTCAAGGAGGTGCTCGAGAACGCGGTCTCCAGAGTCGCGGTGCCGGCCGGCTACCCGGACTCCGGCACCGGGCGCTTCGCCCAGGTCTCCGGATGCCGATTCACCTTCAACGTCGACCTTCCGCCCGGCTCCCGCGTGCGCGGCGTGATCCTGTCGAGCGGATCGGTGATCGTGTCGAACGGCGTTCCGGTCGAGGGAGCCGCTCCGATCTCGATCGTGGTGCCGGACATCCTGGCTCGAGGAGGCGACGAGTATCCGCTGGCGGACCTTCCGTTCGTGAACCTCGGCGTTTCCTGTCAGCGGGCGCTGGCGGAGTACCTCGAGGTGGGCCTTGGCGGCGAGATCTCCGCGGCGATGTATCCCGTCGAGGGACAAGGCCGAATCGTCCGACTCGAGGATCCGGCCGATCTCAACGACGACAGCCGGATCGATGCCGCCGATCTCGCGATGCTGCTCGGATGGTGGGGACCCTGCCGACCCAAGGGCGACTGCGCCGCGGATCTCGACCATGACGGCGTCGTTGGTCCCTCGGATGTCACGATTCTGCTCGCCTCCTGGACCCTCTGATCGCGTCGAGGCTCGGCGTCGAGTGCGGCGAGTCCAGTGCTGACGGGCCCGGCGACCAACAGTGGCGATGGCCGTCCGGGTCGAACGGTCAACGTCGGCCGCCGCAACCTTCGCATCGGGGCCGGTCCGTACCATCCGCTTCCGCATGGACGACCGAACTCGGAGAGATCGCGACCTCGCCGCCGCCATCGATCCACCTCGCGGCGAGTCTGGACCGAAACGTCCGGCGCCGCCGCGGGACGACGAGGTCGCCGCCTGCATCGCGCTCCTCCGCAGCGCAGTGTTTGCGGAAGTCTTCGAGCCGTCGTCATGCGACCCCGAATCTCGCGGCCGGCTGGTGGGGCGCTTGCGGGAGAGCGTCGGGCCGCTTCTGGATCGCTCGGCGGTCTGGGAGTCCGCGCCCGCCAATCCGGATCCCGAGCCGTTCATCGAGTCGCTGCCCGAGATCGCGCGGCTTGCGAGACTCGATGTCGCGGCGGCGTTCGAGGGCGATCCCTCGGCGAGATCGATCGTCGAGGTCGTGCTCGGCTTGCCCGGTCCGAGGGCGCTGCTCGTCCATCGGGCGGCACACCGGCTCCACGCCCAAGGCCATCGGCTGCTCGCTCGCCTGCTGGCGGAATCGGCGCATCGCGAGACCGGCGTCGACATTCACCCGGGCGCCTCGATCGGCGAGTCGTGCTTCATCGATCATGGCACGGGGGTGGTGATCGGCGAGACGGCGGTGATCGGCGATCGCTGCCGGATCTATCAGGGCGTCACGCTCGGAGCGAGGTCCTTTCCCCGCGACGAAGCGGGCCTCTTGGTTCGAGGGGCGAAGCGCCACCCGACGCTCGAGGACGACGTCGTCGTGTACGCGAACGCCACGATCCTCGGCGGCGACACCGTGATCGGACGAGGCTCGGAGATCGCCGGCGGTGCGTTCGTGACCTCGTCGGTCGCCGAGGGGCACATCGCTTGGACGCCCCGCGAGCGACCGACGGTGCGTCCGCGAGTCGGCGGCTGATCGAGGTCTGGCGACTCGCAAGGCTCACCGCTTGCGAACGGTCTCGTACGATGCGCTCTTCCGATTCCGCCGCTGGCGAGAAGAGGAAGATTCGAGATCTCACGCCCGCACCAGCCCAGGATTCCCGCGACATGTCCGCCCATCCGTTCTCGTCCGCCCGCGAACGCCTCTCGACCCCGCTGGGGGAACGGGAGATCTTCCGACTCGACGCCCTCCGCGAGCACGGCGACGTCTCGCGGCTGCCGGTGGGCATCAAGGTGCTGCTCGAGGCGTGCCTGAGGAACTGCGACGGTCGGGTCGTCACCGAGGAGCACGTCAAGTCGCTCGCGGCGTTCGATGCGAAGCATGTCGGCGAACGTGAGATCGCCTTCATGCCGGGCCGAGTGGTCCTGCAGGACTTCACCGGCGTGCCGTGCGTGGTCGACCTCGCGGCGATGCGCGACGCGATGGTCGCCCTCGGCGGCGATCCTGCGAAGGTGAATCCGCTCGTTCCGTGCGACCTGGTGATCGACCACTCGGTCCAGGTCGACGCGTTCAACTCCGGCGTCGCGCTCTCGATCAACAGTCGCCTCGAGTTCGACCGCAATCGCGAGCGCTACGAGTTCCTCAAGTGGGGGCAGTCGGCGCTTCGGAACTTCCGAGTGGTGCCACCCGCGACCGGGATCGTCCACCAGGTGAACCTCGAGTACCTCGCGAAGGTCGTCTGGGACGACGGCCGCACGCTGTACCCCGACTCGCTCGTCGGCACCGACAGCCACACCACGATGATCAACGGGCTCGGCGTGGTGGGCTGGGGCGTCGGCGGCATCGAGGCCGAGGCGGTGATGCTCGGGCAGCCGTGCTACATGCTGATTCCCGAGGTGGTCGGCGTACGCCTGCATGGCCGCCTGCCCGAAGGCGCCAACGCGACCGATCTCGTCCTGCGGGTGACCGAGGTGCTTCGGGCCCATGGCGTCGTCGGCAAGTTCGTCGAGTTCTTCGGCCCGGGCCTGGCGGACATGCCGCTCGCCAACCGCGCGACGATCGCGAACATGGCGCCCGAGTACGGGGCGACGGTCGGGCTCTTCCCGATCGACGAGCACACCATCCGCTATCTCGAGCTGAGCGGCCGCGGCGGCGACCTGTGCAAGGCGGTCGAGCAGTACGCCCGCCTGCAGGGACTGTGGCGCAACGACGCGGTCGATCCGCACTTCACCGAGGTGCTCGAGGTCGATCTCTCGAAGATCCGTCCGGCGCTCGCGGGGCCGCGGCGCCCGCAGGATCGAGTGGACCTCGACGACATGCGATCGCAGTGGCACCGCAGCCTCGCGGACCACTTCGGCAAGCCCGATGCGGTGGAGACGGTTCGCGTCGATCGATGGGCCGGCGAGGGCGGTCTCGATGACGACGACGCTCCGGCGGTCGCGACGGCGGTCCGGGCGCCGGTCCGAGTCGAGTGCGACGGCGAGCGGTTCGAACTGCGACACGGCGACGTCGTGGTCGCGGCGATCACGAGCTGCACCAACACGAGCAACCCGAGCGTGATGATCGGCGCGGGGCTCGTCGCGAAGAAGGCGGCGGCACGAGGGCTCGCTCGCAAGCCGTGGGTGAAGACCTCGCTTGCTCCCGGATCCCGCGTGGTCACGGAGTATCTCGGCAAGGCTGGACTGCTCGGCGATCTCGAGACGCTCGGCTTCCACGTCGTCGGCTACGGCTGCACGACGTGCATCGGCAACAGCGGCCCGCTTCCGGAACCGATCCGCGAGGCGGTCGTCAAGCACGACCTCGTCGTCGCGAGCGTCCTGAGCGGCAACCGGAACTTCGAGGGTCGCATCCATCCCGACGTGAAGGCGAACTACCTCGCGTCCCCGCCGCTCGTCGTGGCCTATGCGATCGCGGGAACCGTCGACATCGACCTCTCGAGCGAGCCGATCGGCGTCGATCGCGACGGCCGCGACGTCTTCCTTCGCGAGATCTGGCCGACCGAGCAGGAGATCGACGAGCTGCTCGCGACCTGCGTGACCCGCGAGCAGTTCGAGTCGCAGTACGCCTCGGTCTTCGACGGCTCCGACGAGTGGAAGGCGATCGCGACCTCGGGCGGGCAGATGTATGGCTGGGACGCGGAGAGCACCTACATCCAGAACCCGCCGTTCTTCGCCGGCATGCCGAAGGAGGCTCCCGCGATCCGTTCGATCGAGGGGGCGCGCTGCCTCGTCAAGGTCGGCGATTCGGTGACGACCGACCACATCAGCCCCGCGGGCTCGATCAAGAAGGACTCCCCGGCCGGCAAGTGGCTGACCGAACGTTCAGTCCCGGTGTCGGAGTTCAACAGCTACGGGTCGCGTCGTGGCAACGACCGCATCATGACCCGCGGCACCTTCGCCAACGTGCGGCTTCGCAATCAGCTCGCGCCGGGCACCGAGGGTGGTTTCACCACCGACTTCACCGACGGCGCGGTGAAGACGATCTTCGAGGCGAGCGAGCGCTACCGCGCGGCGGGAACGCCGCTCGTGGTGCTTGCCGGCAAGGACTACGGCATGGGCTCGTCGCGCGACTGGGCGGCGAAGGGCACGAACCTGCTCGGCGTTCGCGCGGTCATCGCCGAGAGCTTCGAGCGCATCCATCGCAGCAACCTCGTGGGCATGGGCGTGCTGCCGATGACCTTCATGCCGGGCGAGAACGCCGGCACGCTCGGACTCGACGGGAGCGAGACCTTCGCGGTGGCGCTGACGGACGATCTCTCGCCGCGGCAGGATCTCGAGATCGTGGCGACCCATCCGTCGGGACGGACGGTTCGCTTCAAGGCGCTGTGCCGTATCGACACGCCCGTCGAGGTCGACTACTACCGGCATGGCGGCATTCTTCAGTTCGTGCTCCGGAAGATGGCGGCGGAGGCCTGAGCATGCCGGGGGCGGCCTCCGAGTCCCGACAAGGAACTCCGACGGTCTTCGTGCCGCGCGTCGTGGAGTTGGAGGCGACCTCGGCTCGAATGGATGCCGTGGTGGTCACCTGCGACAGCGGCGAGATCGCCTTCGAGTCGGTGCGGGCGCTGCTCGGGGAAGCCGAGGTCGGTCGCGTGGTGATCGTCGACAACGCCAGTCGTCCCTCGTACCGGGAACGACTGCGCAGATTCGAGTCCTCGCGCGTGACGATCGTCCTTCAGGACGTCAACGTCGGGTTCGCTGCAGGCGTCAATGCCGGTCTTGCCCGCGTCGGGGCGCCGTTCGTGGCGGTGATCAATCCCGACTGCCTCGTCGATCGCGGAGCGATCACCCGGCTCGCGGACGCGCTCGAGTCGAATCCGTCGGTCGGCCTGGTCGGGGGGCTCGTCGTCGACCGGTCGGGTTGCGAGCAGGACGGCGCTCGCCGGGATCTGCCGACCCGTCGACACGCCTTCGGACGCTGGCTCGGCCTCCGCGGAGAGCGTTGGCGATTCAACCACGCCGGCACGCCGCTCCCGCAGGATGCGGTCGAGGTTCCGGCGATCTCGGGCGCCTTCATGGCGGTTCGCCGGTCGATGGTTTCCTCCGTCGGCGGGCTCGACGAGCGCTTCAAGCTGCACTTCGAGGACCTCGACTGGTGCGCGAGATTCCGTGCCGCCGGGCATCGGGTGGTCTTCGTGCCACAGGCGCGAGCGGTCCACGAGAAGGGAAGTTCGTCGAGGGCGCGTCCCATCCGGGCCTGCTTTCACAAGCATCGCTCGATGGTGCTCTTCGATCGGCTGCACTCCACCGCGCCATGGGACCGCCGAACCCACTGGATCTTCGCTTCCGCCGTGTGGGTGGGCTGCAGCCTTTCGATCGCGGCGGAGCTGATGCGGGCGATCGGTGGCCGAAGCGGCGTCGCCGAATCGTCGGAGGGCGCCTCACGCGATTCATCGCCCTCGTTCGAGCGGGGCTGCACGCCGGACGGCGATCCGGCCGCGTGAGTTGCCGCGATCGGGAGCGAGCGCCCACGTCAACGAGTTCGCGATCGAGGCGGCGCTGGCGCGGCGGAATCGCTGGATCGCGCGTCGTTCGCGCAGTACGCGGCCGAGCCCCCTGACCGCGTCGATCTTCGCACGGGCCGCCACGCGGCCTTGTCCGCGCAGGGCCGTCGCGACGAGGCAGGCGCCCTGTGCCGCGATGAATGCTGGCAACAGCGGCCACAGCAACGGGTCAGGCATGCATCGCAGGTACGCCCAGACCATGTTCCGATGCCCGTGGTAGGTGGCGAAGTCGCTTCGGGGTCCGCCTGAGGCGTGGCCATGCAGGTGGTCGCAGATCGCCTCCGCCACGCTGACGCAGCTGTATCCGCTGAGGCGAAGTCGGAATCCCAGGTCGACGTCCTCGAAGTAGCAGAAGAAGGACTCCGCAAATCCACCACACCGCAGGAACGCCTCCCTGCGATAGACGGCCGCCGCAGCGCAGGCCGAAAAGGTCTCGAGGTCTTCGCGCGGCGAACTCGACCCCCCGTGGCCCCGCCTCCATGCCACGCCGCTGCAGTGGAGGCAGTCGCCAAGCCCATCGATCGTGCCGTCATGAGCAAGGAGCTGCACCGATCCGAAGCTCGCCGCGGACGGGCGCTGCTCGGCCGCTCGCGACATGGCGGCGACCCAGCCGGGACGAAGGGTGACATCGGCGTTGAGGATCGCGACGAGGTCGCCCTTGGCGCTCGCGACGCCGCGATTGGCGGCAACGGCGAAACCGACGTTCTCACCGAGCGGCATCCAACGGACCGCCTCGAACCGGGCGACGAGAGCCCCGGTGGCATCGTGGCTGCCGGAGTCGACCACGATGACCTCCGACGCCGCTGGCCGCTGGGCCTCGATCGACTGCAGGCAGGCCTCGACGCATTCCTCCGACTGATGGGTGACGACGATCACCGAGAGCCGACTCGATGGCAGGGCGGGAGCAGACTCTGGTTGATCGGAGCGAGGGTTCATGGGCCGGCCTAGAGCGCGGACGATTCCGACGAATCGTCGCGGATCGTTGTGTTCCGCTAGCATCGCAAGCTCATGGAGGATCGGCTCACCTGCCTGTTGGCGCTCGGAGGCGCCGGGCTCGCCGCATGGATCGCGTCGGCGGTGGTTTCGCGCCCGCGGTTTGCGGCGTTGGCGACCGGACGCGATGTCCATCTTCGAGACGGCTCCCAGCCGATCGGACGAGGGGGAGGCATGGCGGTCGCCGTGCCGGTGATGGTCGCGGCGATCGTCTGCGGTTGGCCGGAGATCTTCTCAGGCTCGTCGATCGGATCCCTGCTGCTCGCGGCGTTGGGAGTCTCCTTTCTCGTCGGATTGATCGACGACCTTCGTCCGCTGGGCCCGCTGGTGAAGTTCATCGGGCAGTGCCTCGCTGCCGGCGGGCTTGCAATCGCGGTCATGTGGTCGGGAGAGGGGTGGGCGGCGGTCGCCGTGGCGGTCCTGCTCTCGCTCTGGAGCCAGAACGCCTGGAACTTCGTCGATGGCACCGACGGCCTCATGGCGACCGCGGGCATTGCGGTGTTCGCGGCGGGCGCTGCCCTGACGTGGACCTCGACGGGTGGGCAGCCGGAGATCGTGATGCTGTCCGGGTTGGTGGTTGCCGGACTTCTCGGATTCCTGCCCTGGAACATCCCCTCGGCGAGACTGTTTCTCGGGGATGCGGGGAGTCTCTTCGTCGGCGGCGCGTACGCGATCTGCACGTTGATGGCGTTTCGCACGAGTCCATCGCTCGGCTGGGCGTGGTTGGTGCTCGCCGCACCGATCCACGCCGATGTGCTGATCTGCCTCGCTCGCCGAGTCCTTCGCGGATGCCGATGGTGGGAAGGACATCGCGAGCATGCCTACCAGCATCTGGTGCATCGCCGCGGCTCCCATTCGGCGCCTCTGGTGGTCGGCGGCGGCCTTTGGCTGCTGGTGGCGTTGCCAGCGGCAGTGTGGACGCTCGAGGTGGGATGGGGGGCAGCGGTCGCCGGACTCACCCTCTGTCTGTTGGCCGCCGCCGCCATCGGATCCGGCAGGCCAGTCATCGAGTCCGAGGCGGGGCTCCCTGCGGCATCGGAGGGCGCCGTCCTCCCGACCGCGTTGGTCGAGATGGATACGCGGCACGCCAACGCCCCGGGACTCGCGATGTCGAGGCTCGGCGGGGTGGGACGAACCCGAGGCGAGTTGCTGGTCGAGACCAGGGTTGTCGATCGCGGCGCAGGGGCGGCGCTGACCTCGTCCTCGCTGAGAAAGTGACGCGGCTGAAGCGGGCTCCCGATCTCCCCGGAGATTTTGCCGGGACTCGAGAACCCTGCATCCCGCCCCGTCATGCTCCGACGCGATGCCCAGCCTTCGCCAGCGACTGCTCCCCTGGCTTGCCGACCTTGAGCGGGATTGGCTCGGCGGTGATTCGTCGGCTCATGGACTGGTCGAACGGATCGAGGTGGATCCGTGGTCTGCGTGGTGTTCGCGATGCGGCGCCACGTTGGGACCCGGCGAGCGGCGGGGACCGTGCCTCTCGTGTGACGGCAGACGAGCGTCCATTGCTCGCGTGGTGCGACTGGCAGAACTCGCCGGCGTGTGGCGGAGTCTGCTTCATCAGGTGAAGTACGGATGCGATCCGCTGGCGGCGGAGGCGCTGGGAAGGCGCCTCGCGAAGCAGCATCGCCTCGCTCGTGGAGCCGTCGATCGGGCGGATCTCGTGGTGGTTCCCATGCCCGCAGCACCGCTTCGGAGGTGGCACCGCGGGATCGATGTGGTCGGCGAGATTGCGGCGGCCATGGCCCGCTCGCTCTCCTTGCCGATGATTCGTCCGCTTCGCCACCGCGGGGGACCCCCTCGGTCCGGGCAGTCGAAACGAGCGAGGACTCGCCGCCGTTTGGCGATCCGCCCCGGCTGGCGAGCAACGGATCTCGCCGGGCTTCGGGTGCTCCTGGTCGACGATGTGCTTACCACTGGAACAACGATCCGCGAGGCCTCCCGGCTGCTGCGTTCACTCGGAGCCGACGCGATCGAGGCGGCCGTGGTGGCCGTGACTCCTGTCGCCGGTCGGATTGCGGATCGCAAAATGTCGACTTGACCCCTTGACAGGCGTCGGCGGGTCCGTAGACTCCCCCTCCGCTCGTGACTCGGGCATCGATCGATGTCCCGGGTATCGCCGTCTCGGCGAGCGAGCGAAACCTTGACAAGTGAACAGTCGGGATCGCCGCGAGGATGTGCCGGCGTCGGGTCGATTTCACAGTCGATTCGGCAGCCGGATCCCAGAGGTTGGCCGTCACAGCAGCCAGCCTCGGAACATCCTTGTGATGCCAATGAATCGGTCATTCCGAGACAGCCATTCGCGTGTCGAGTTGTGCGACACGGGCATGGATGTTCCAAACACAGCAGCAGGAAAGCCGACCTGCTGCCGACGAATCTCTCGGATTCGTCGCGACCGGCCGGTGAGCAATCACCGGTCCATCCAGGCAAACTCCATTTGATGCCTACCTGGTCCTTGTGGCCGGGTGCAACGAATTCAACTGAAGAGTTTGATCCTGGCTCAGATTGAACGCTGGCGGCATGGCTAAAACATGCAAGTCGAACGCCAAAGGGGGCTTGCTCCCGAGTAGCGTGGCGAAAGGGCGAGGAATACATTCCTACGTACCCCAAGGTCGGGGATAGCCCGGGGAAACCCGGTGTAATACCCGATGTGGTCCGCAAGGATCAAAGGTTTACTGCCTTGGGAGCGGGGAATGTCCTATCAGGTAGTTGGTGAGGTAATGGCTCACCAAGCCGAAGACGGGTAGCGGGTGTGAGAGCACGACCCGCCGCATCGGGACTGAGACACTGCCCGGACTCCTACGGGAGGCTGCAGTAACGAATCTTCCGCAATGCGCGAAAGCGTGACGGGGCAATGCCGCGTGCAGGATTGAAGCCCCTCGGGGTGTAAACTGCTGTCAAGGTCTAGGAACTCAATGACCAGACCTAAAGGAAGGGCCGGCTAACTCTGTGCCAGCAGCCGCGGTAATACAGAGGGCTCGAGCGTTAATCGGAATCACTGGGCTTAAAGCGTGCGTAGGCGGGCGTGTAAGCATCTTGTGAAAGCCCCCGGCTCAACCGGGGAATTGCTTGGTGAACTGCACGTCTTGAGGCAAGTAGAGGTGGTCGGAACGATAGGTGGAGCGGTGAAATGCGTAGATATCTATCGGAACGCCAACGGAGAAGTCAGGCCACTGGGCTTGTTCTGACGCTGAGGCACGAAAGCGTGGGTAGCGAACGGGATTAGATACCCCGGTAGTCCACGCCGTAAACGATGCGCACTAGGTCGAGGAGGTTTGACGCCCTCTTGGCCGAAGCAAAAGTGTTAAGTGCGCCGCCTGGGGAGTACGGTCGCAAGGCTAAAACTCAAAGGAATTGACGGGGGCTCACACAAGCGGTGGAGCATGTGGCTTAATTCGAAGCAACGCGAAGAACCTTATCCAGGGTTTGACATGCACGGATCAACCCCATGAAAGTGGGGCCACACCCGCAAGGGCGGAACGTGCACAGGTGCTGCATGGCTGTCGTCAGCTCGTGCTGTGAAGTGTCGGGTTAAGTCCCTCAACGAGCGAAACCCCTGTCGCTAGTTACCATCAGGTAATGCTGGGGACTCTAGCGAGACTGCCGGTGTCAAACCGGAGGAAGGTGGGGATGACGTCAAGTCCTCATGGCCTTTATGCCCTGGGCTGCACACGTGCTACAATGGTGGGTACAAAACGATGCAAGACCGCGAGGTGGAGCAAATCGCCAAAACCCGCCCCAGTTCGGATTGCAGGCTGCAACTCGCCTGCATGAAGTCGGAATCGCTAGTAATCGCGGATCAGCTACGCCGCGGTGAATACGTTCCTGAGCCTTGTACACACCGCCCGTCAAGTCATGGGAGCTGGCAGCGCCCGAAGTCGCCCTAATTCAAGGGTGCCCACGGCGAGGCTGGTGACTGGGACTAAGTCGTAACAAGGTAGCCGTAGGGGAACCTGCGGCTGGATCACCTCCTTTCTAA
>JBMTTG010000004.1:0-32326 GCA_049449095.1 Phycisphaerales bacterium
GAAGCCACCCACGGGACTCGAACCCGTGACCTGAGCTTTACGAAAGCTCCGCTCTACCAACTGAGCTAGGGTGGCGGTGAAGACTGGACTTCGAAGTCTGGATCGACCGGACTGGGCGGGAAGTTTGATCGAGAGCGAGACTTCTCCGGCGGACTGGAGGACCTCGGCCGAAGCGTAGCGCCGTCGGCGGGCGGCCGAGACGGGACCCCGTCGAGGGATTACTTGAGAATCCATCCGACGGTGGCGGAGACCGGCAGATCGAGCGCTCCGTAGAGCCGTCCCGCCGCGTCCGCGACATCGCCGTTCGAAGCCTGGATGAGCCCGACCAGCGCCGACGCCTGGCTCGGATGGCTGCGGTTGCCGAAGCGGCGAGCCGAGGCCGCGGCCTGATCGAGCAGATCGATCTGGTCGCCATCTCCCGAGGAGATGGCCGCGTCGATCAAGGTCTGCTGGGCGGAGTCGGTGCCGATCATCGCGAGCACCTCGGCGATCATCACGCGAAGCGCCCCACTCTCCGAGGCAAGAGCCTCGGTCAGCGGTCCCTCGGCATCCACGATCGAGAGCACCGAGCCGCCCGACATCGCGACCGCCTTGAGCGCCTCGAGCGAGAGGATCGCGTACTCGCGGGCCTCGTTCGCATCCATCGCGCTGCCGAGGGTCTGCTCGAGGAACGAGCGGACCGCGGCGATCATCGAGGCCTCGTCGCCGGTGGCGGTCATCGCCATCGCCGCGACGTCGTCGCGAACCACCGTGCCCGCCTCGCCGGCATCGAACGCGGAGGCGATGGCGACGAACGGCACCGCGTTGGTGAGGGCCGAGCCGCGGGTCGCCGCGTGCGCCGCAGCGATCGCGTCGGCGTTGCCGCGGACGATGATCAGATCGACCCCGGCATTGCCGAGGATTCCAACCTCCGCCTCGGCGAAGGTCGCGCCGCCGGGCAGCACGGTGTAGCCGGCGTTGGAGAGGGCCCCGGACGCCTGACGCCGCTCCTCGAGGTCCGACGCGATGACCACGGCGAAGGCCGCGTCGCTTCGAACCGCCGAAGCGAGGATCGGCACCACCGCGTGGTCGCTCGGGAAGGCGGTGCGAGGCATCGCCGCCGCGATCGCCAGTGCCGCCTCGATGCGGACCCGACGCCCCGGATAGCCGAGGGCCTCGACCATCGGCCGAGCCTCGCCCGCACGAATCATGCTCTCACTGCCTGCGGTCGACGCCAGGACCGAGATCGCCTTGCGGGCGAGCGGCGTGTCCTTTACCGAAAGGGCCAAGCCGAGCACATCCTGAGCAATCGAGGGACCGGCCGCGGTCGCGTAGAACTCCGGCGAGTAGCGCTCGCCTCCGTAGATCGGATCGGAGACGCCTTCGGAGGCGAGCGTGATGCCCCGCCGAAGGTCGCTCGCGATGAAGATCGCCAAGGCTCGACGATTGCCCGCATCGAGCTGAAGGGCCCGCTCGGCCATCCGCATCGCCATCACGTCGAACCAGAGGCTCTTCGCGACCGGCGTCGGCTCGAGTCCGGAGAAGGTTCCGTACGACCAGACGTCCAGGGTGTCGACGGCCTCGAAGCTCCGCTGCGGTGGCAGCGCGACGAGCGACTCGTCGAGGCGGAAGAACCGCTCCGCGAGCGCGGTGAACTGGGCCGAGGGATCGTTCGCCGAGCCGCCGAGCCGCTCGATCGCCTCGCCGGCCTTCGCGGTGGTCACGTCGCTCGTGGAAGCCGCCGCGAGTTCCGCGATGAATGGCAGCGCCGTGCGGCCCGCCGGGGCGCCGATGCCTCCGAGCACGAAGAGCACCCGCTCCTGCGCCTGCGGCGCGAGCGTCGGCAGCGCCTCGCAGAGCGGCAGCACCGCGCCGTCGCGGATCCGCTGCACCAGCAGCGCCTCGGCTTCGCTGACGAGGATCGGATCCTCGCCGGAGACGAGGACCTCCAGCAGCGGTCGGACGGCGTACGGCCCGGCGGCGGCAAGCCGGTCGCGACCGAGCATGCGGCCACGGACGTTGCCGGTCAGCATGCCCATCGAGTCCTTGATGCGATCCCCGTCGGTGGCGAGGTTGAACCGGCCCCGCTCGACCTTGACCGACAACTCGCCCACGAGCACCTCGACGCCATCGAGCCGTCGACCCGAGAGCAGTGCCTGGTCGAGCCTCGCCGCGAGCCCCGCCTCGTCGACGAGTTCCGCGAGTTCCTCGTCGGTGATGCCCGAGGCGAGCAGCGCGTTCACGCTCGCCGCCGCGAGATCGCCCCGCCCGACGATGGTGTAGTGGATGAAGCTCTCGAGATTCCGCTGCCGACTCGCGGCACCGTCCTGAGCGAACGCGCCCGCGGAGAGGCAAGCCGCGACCGCCGCCGCCGCGAGATAGGAAGGAAGGGATCGCGGTCGGTGGCGGAGGCCTTGGTTCATGGACATCGTGGGAGCTCGCTCCTGAAGCCGGTCGAATGCCGGAGCCGCGGAGTCGCGAACGTCCGGCGGCACGATGCGGGAACGCCTCGCGGCGTCTCGCTCGGGCCTTGGTGGCGAAGCCGCGGAACATACCTCCCGCGGGAATCCGATGTCAACGAACGCGATCGGTTGCGACCCCTCGGTCTGCCGGTAGAGTCCGCGGGTCAAGGTCCGCCGGGATCGGGTCCCGGCCGTCGCAAGAGTCGCGACGAGGGAAGGCGGTGAAACTCCGCCGCGGACGCGCCGCCGTGAAGGGCACGGAGATCCTTGATCTCCACCGCCGGATCGCTGAAGGTCACTGTCGATCGGAGCTGCGGCTCCGCACCGATGGGAAGGCCGATCCGAACGGGCCCCAAGCCGGAAGACCTGCCTTGCCATTGGGTCGGCGCCCTCGCGTCATGGGGCGGTCGATCGGCGGACCTGTCGCGCTGCGATCCGTGCCTGGATCCCGGCGAGGGCAAGGCCGTCGTCGCACCGCGTCTCCACGCTCGACGCCGTCCCCGGCTGCACGCTCGCGGCTTGGCGAGCAGCCGCGGGTCCGCCGCAGGGAGTGCGTCATGTTCCAGTTCGAGTTCGCCAAGCAGGCCTCCTCGGGAGGTGGCTGCGTTGCGTGTCTGCGTCCTGCAGCCGCGACGCTGCTCTTCGTCGCGATGCCCACGTTCGCGCAAGCGCCCTTCGCCGCCAACGTGGTCGAGTACGTGCCGGGCGACGGAGTCGCTGCCGGCTACGACGATCCATCGGTCGCGCTCGGCGCTCCCGCGCGATTCATCGAGGACCCGCTGTTTCCCGGCGCGGTCACGCCGTTCTCGACGCCGTATCTCCCGACGCAGGTCTGCGGCGTGGGCGGCGGAGGCCGACTCGTCGTCGAGTTCGACTCGCCGGTCCGCGACGATCCGGCGAATCCCTTCGGGATCGACCTGCTTGTCTTCGGGAACAGCTTCTTCATCGACGCCGCGTGGCCGAGCGGCACCGTCGGCGGGCTCTTCAACGATGGCGGCGTGGTGGAGGTGAGCCTCGACGGCAAGTCGTTCGTGACGGTGCCGTCGGTCGAGGCGGACGGCCTCTTCCCGACGATGGGCTACCGCGACACGGGCCCCTATCCGATCGAGCCGGGCCTCGTGGAGACCGACTTCACCAAGCCGGTCGATCCGGCGATGGGGCCGATGCTGATCGGGATGTCGTACGAGCAGGTCGTCGAGGCGTACGCCGGTTCCGGCGGTGGCGCCGGCATCGACCTCGCCTCGGTCGGACTTTCGGAGATCCGCTTCGTGCGGATCACCGTGCCGACCGGCGCTGGCATCACCGCGGAACTCGACGGATTCGCCGACGTCTCGGAGGACACGGAGACGCCCGATCCCGATCTCGATGGAGACGGCGTGGTCGGCGGCGGCGACCTGACCGTGCTGCTGGCCGGGTGGGGCACCGGCGACGGCGCGGACCTCGATGGCGACGGCATCGTCGGCGGCGGCGACCTCGCCATCCTCCTCGCAGCTTGGAAGTGACGGCGTCCTGCGCCAACCCGGTGCCAGACGCCCGCCGCGGCGCGACCCTCCTCGAGGCGATCGTCGCGGTGGGCGTCCTCGTGATGCTGCTCGGCATCTCGGTGCCGGTGCTCGGCCGCGCCCGAGACGAGTCGAAGTCGGCGGAGTGCCTCGCGCACCTGCGGCATCTCTCCGTGGCGGCCCGGACCTACTCGAACGTGCATCGGGACCGCTATCCGCCGGCGGTCCTCTACTTCGCCGAGTCGGGAGCGCTCGTGACGCATGCGTGGGACTTCCGCCAGCACGGCGGCGCGATCGGTCCCGGGGCGCTGCGGGGATTCACCGATCGCCCCGAGCACGTGCAGCAGTGCCCCTGTTGCCTCGACGCGAGCACCTTCGGAAACGACCCGGCGACGGGCTACAACTACAACACGTCGTTCATCGGCGCCGAGGGACGCCTGCCCCACGTCGCCGCCGACGGGACGATCATGCAGGGCTTCGCGAACGCGCGGCTCGGGCTGCCGATCCACGCGCATCGGCGCCCCTCGCATGCGGCGCTCCTTGGGGACGGCGGTTGGGCGGGCGGCGCGAACAAGTTCATGCGAGCGCCGTCCAACACCGTCGAGCAGGATTGGGGCACGGTCTATGCGGGCGGGCAGGCGTTTCGCCACGCCGGGCGCACGAACGTCGCGTGGCTCGACGGCCGCACCTCGAGCGAGCCGAATCCGCATGAAGGTCCGCAGGCCGGATCGACCTTCGCCTCCCAGATCCTCGGCGCTCCGCAGAACGGCTTCCTGAGCGACGACGACTCCGCGTACGACCCGAGGTGAACGCCCGACGCGCCGGACGCGACGCTCGGACGCTTCAACTCGAACGGCCGAAGCGGCGCCGAAGCTCGCCCCAGGGGACGCGCAGCGTGGTGGGGCGTCCGTGCGGGCAGTTCGAGGACCGCTCCACCTCGAGGGCCCGTTCGAAGAGCCCGACCGCCTCCGACTCCGAGAGCGACTCCCCCGCTCGCACCGACGCCTTGCAGGCCATCATCGCGAGCACGTCCTCGAGCGCCGCCGCCTCGTCGGGCACCGGCCCGTGCTCGACCCAGCGCTCGAGCAGTTCGACGACGAACGCCGCGGCGTCGACGCCACGAGAGGCAAGCAGGGTCGGCGCGGCGACGATCGCGATCCGGCGTTCACCGGCGATCTCCAGCTCGAAGCCGAGTCGCGCCAGCAGCGGCGAGGCGTCCTCGATCGCCGCGATCGGCTCCGCGCCGATCGAGACGACGTGCGGCACGAGCAGCCGCTGGCTCTCGAGCGGGCCCGCGAGCATGCGATCGCGAAGCGCTTCGAACATCAGCCGCTCGTGAAGCGCGTGCTGATCGACGATGACGAGCGCGTCCTCCTCCTCGGAGACGAGAAAGCTCGAGGCGACCTGCAGCACGCGGCGCTTCGCCGGAAAGTCCGCCGCCGGATCGGTCTCGGAGGCGTCCGCAACTCCGTCCGCGATCGGCTGCTCGAGCGCGGTCGCCATCGCCGCGAAGTCGAAGCCCTTCGGCCCGCCCCGCGCGGCATCGCCGCTTCCGCCGCCCGATCGCGAACCGAAGCCGCCGGCGAACAGTCTCGCCTGACCGGATGCACGGGGCGGCTCGAGGCCGAACGAGCCTCGGGACCGCGGCGGCGACGTCGCGGTCTCGCCCAGCTGCAGGTTCGGCACGAGATCGGCCCCCGCCAGCGCGGCCCGCACGCCGCGCCGCACCGCCGCGTGCACGGCTTCGGGAGTCCGGAAGCGGACCTCGGTCTTCGCCGGATGAACGTTCACATCGACCTCGCCCGGTTCGACCTCGATGAAGAGGACCGAGAGCGGATGCCGATCGCCCGGCATCAGCCCGCGAAAGCCTTCGCGCACCGCGTGCAGCACGAGCCGATCGTGGATCGCTCGGCCGTTCAGGAAAAGCCGCTGCGACCGGCTCGTCGCCCTCGCGAGTTCGGGCTTCCCCACGAAGCCCCAGACCCGCACGCCCTCGGGCGAAGGCTGCACCTCGACGAGCATCGGCGCCGACTCGCGGCCGAGGATCTCCGCGACCCGCGCCGAAGGCTGCGCGGTCGCAGGGCAGTCGAGGGCGATTCGGCCGTCGATCTCGAGGGAGAACGCGACATCCGGCCGGGCAAGCGCGATCGTCCGCACGATCTCCGCGATGCGGGTCGTCTCGGTGGTCGCCGACTTCAGGAACTTCCGCCGCGCCGGCGCGTTGAGAAAGAGGTGGCGGACCGAGACCAGCGTTCCGGGCGGGCCGGCGTCGGGACGCACGGCGCCCGCCTCGCCGCCGACGACGTCGCGCCGGCTCGCATGCGCGTCGTCGCGCCGACGTGATCGGATGGAGAACTCCGAGACCGACGCGATCGACGCCAGCGCCTCTCCGCGAAACCCGAGCGTCGAGATCCGTTCGAGATCGTCGAGTTCGGCGATCTTGCTCGTCGCGTGCGGCGTGACCGCGAGGGCGAGTTCCTCCGCCGCGATGCCGCCGCCGTCGTCGGCCACTTCGATCCGCTCGATCCCGCCCCCTTCGATCGACACCGAGATCCTCGCGCTGCCGGCGTCGAGGGCGTTCTCGAGCAGTTCCTTGACGACGCTCGCGGGACGCTCGACGACCTCGCCAGCGGCGATCTGATTGACGAGATGCGTGGGAAGTCGGCGGATCGGCACGAGGGCATGCTACGAGGCGAGGCGGCCAGGGCCATCGTCGATCGCGGCAAGACGCCCGCGGCCCGTGATCCGACCCCTCCCGCGAAGCATCGCGACGCGGAGGGTTCGGTCGGCCGACGGATCAATCCGCGGCTCGGGATCGGTCGCTCGTGGTCGCTCCGCGGGCGAGGGACTTCGAGACCGGACCGACCTCGCAGGCTTCCGACCCCCAACGCGGCTTGAGCGATCCCCGACTCCGGCGAATGCTCGCGCGATCTTGACGGAACCCCCGGCGGATTCCTCGGAGCCGGGGAGGGCAAACGCCCGAAAACAATCGCTCAAGGAGCCTCTCCGCGACGCACGGATGCCTCGCTCGACCACTTCCAGCTTCGCCTCCTCTGCTCATGACCGCGAGATCGCGGTCGTCGGCGATGTGCACGGCTGCGGCGAGGCGTTGGCTCGGATGTTCGATCGGCTCGACCACGCGGCGCCCGAGGCTCGCGTGATCCTCGTCGGCGACCTGCTCACCAAGGGACCCGAGCCCGAAGTGGTGGTCGAGCTGCTGCGGCGCCGGGCTTCGGAGGGGCGACCGGCCGAAGCGGTCTGCGGGAACCACGACCGCCGCATGCTCGCCGCGATCATCGGCGTCGAGCGGGGCCTGCCGAACGGCGAACTGCCTGCGCCCGAACGACGGTGCTTCGAGGCGCTCGATCGCGCTGGATGCCTCGCGGAGGCGAGGGCGCTGCTCGAGGCGACGGTGCGTCGCGTCGAGATCCGTGATCCTCGCGGCTTCACCGTGCTGCATGCGGGCATCGATCCGGCGCTTGGTCTCGACCGGACGCCCGACGAGGTGAAGTGGTCGATCCGAAGCCGCGACGGCGCTCGGCCGTGGTGGGCGCACTACCACGGCGAGGACGGGCTCCTCGTCTTCGGCCACAAGCCGCAGGAGCGGCCGCTTCGCCGCTACGCGCGAGGCCGACTGGTGGCGGTGAACGTCGACACCGGCTGCGCTGCTGGCGGCGATCTGACCGCCTACCTCGTCGAGGCCGATCGCTTCGTGGCGGTTCGAGGTCGCGCGGCGCCGGTGCGGCTCAGGCCTCGGTCGGATCGAGCTTCCACGTGCCCGCAAGCGGCATCGCCCGCCCTCGCCCGAACGCGCGTCGGCTCAACTTGAGGATCGGCGGGGCCTGCTTCCGCTTGAACTCCATCCGATCGATCGAGCGCACCAGCGCTCGAACGTCTCCAAGCGGCATGCCCGACGACGCCGCGATCGCCTCGAGCGGAAGCGACTCCTCGACCCATCCGCGGATCACCGCGTCGAGGGCGTCGTACGGCGGCAGCGAGTCCTGATCGGTCTGGTCCGGGCGCAGTTCCGCCGAGGGCGGCTTCTCGATCGATGGCTCGGGAATCGGCGGCTCCCCAAAGCCGAGCGAAGGAGCGTGCCGGTTCATCCATCGGGCCAGCGCGTAGGCGTCGGTCTTGAGGAGGTCGCCGATCGGGGCGAGCCCGCCGTTCATGTCGCCGTAGAGGGTCGCGTAGCCGACGGCCATCTCGCTCTTGTTGCCCGTCGTCAGCAGCAGCGCCCCCGTCGCGTTGGCGATCGCCATGAGGAGCGTGCCCCGCGCGCGGCTCTGGAGGTTCTCGTCGACTACGCCATCGGCGGCGCCGATCGCGGGGACGAGCGTCGCGGCCAGCGCCGCGTGGGCCGCCTCGATCGAGAGTTCGTCGGCATGACCGAGGCCGAGCCGACGCACGGACTCCCGCGCATCGCGACGCGAGCCCTCGGAACTGAATCGTGAAGGCAGGAGCACGCCCCGCACGTTCAAGGGACCCAGCGCCGCCGCCGCCAACGCCGCCACCAGCGCCGAGTCGAGGCCGCCGGAGAGGCCCAGCAGCGCCGCTCGGTGACCGGTCTTGCGGGCATAGCCGCGGATGCCCGCGACGATCGCCTCGAACGTCTCCCGCTCCCAGCCCTCCTCGCCCGCCGGCGCGCAACCGCCGATCGCCGGAGCGACGATGGCCGCCGCTTCGCGGAAGCGCGGCAGCACGTGCTCGATCGCGCCGGGGCGGGCGATCGCCGACCCGCCGTCGAAGACCAACTCGTCGTTGGCGCCCGATTGATTCACCGAGATCAGCGTGCCGCCGAAGCGCCGGCTCGTCGCCGCGAGATGCGCGAGGTGCAGGGCGTGCTTGCCGCGGACGAACGGACTTGCGCTCGGCGCGAAGACGATCTCGCAACCCGAGACGGCGAGATCCGCGATCGGATCGGCGGCGTAGCCGCGCACCGATCCCGCATCCTGCGCCCGCCAGAGGTCCTCGCAGATGGCGACACCGCAACGCCGCCCGCGGTGCTCGAAGACGAACGAGCTCTCGCCCGGCGTGAAGAAGCGATCCTCCTCGAAGACGTCGTAGCTCGGCAGCAGGCGCTTGTCGGCGAAGGCTTCCACTCGTCCGCCCCGTAGGAGCGCGACGCTGTTTCGAAGCGGCCGCGGATCGCCGGGCACCGAACGCGGAAGCCCCACGAGCATCGCGAGCGAAGGGAAGTCCGCCGCGAGCCGTTGGGCGGCGCGAAGGCATGCTTCCGCCAGGCCTCCGCGTTCGAGCAGATCCCGGGGCGGGTAGCCGACGAGCACGAGTTCGCTCGCGACCAGCAGATCGGCACCGCCCGCCACCGCTTCCCTCGCCGCGTCGGCAAGGCGCTGGGCATTGCCGGCGACGTCGCCGACCGTCGGATCGAGTTGCGCGAGGGCCACCCGCATGGGGCGGGAAGTGTAGTGACGCCACCGCGAGTTCCATCCATGACAACGCCCCCGGCGCGGTGCCGGGGGCGTCGAAAGGCTGATGGATCGGTGTTCCTCAGCAGGCGATCGCGTACGACCGCTCGACGCAGTCGACGATCTGCCGGACCGTGAAGGGCTTGCGGATGACGCCATCGAAGCCCTGCGAGGAGAGCTGCATCGCCTGCGCCTCGGTGAGGCGGTTCGACACGCCGATGACCCGGGTCATCTGGAGTTCCTCGGTCGAGCGGACCATGCCGAGCACCGTCGACGCGTCGCCGCCCTCCATGTGGAGGTCGAGGATCATCACGTGCGGGCGGAATCGCTCGCACTCGAGGCCGGCCTCGAAGGCCGTCGACGCGGTGCGGACCTCGTAGCGGGTCTGCTCCACCAGCACCTGACGCAGCGTGTCGCAGGTCGATCGATCGGAGTCGACCACGAGCAGGCGGGGATTGCCGCTCATCAGTCCGTCCATCGGGATCTGATGCTGCTTCATGAAGGCGAGCAGGTTGGCGAGCGGGATCCGGCGATCCTTCGAGCCGGGGATCCGGTAGCCGCGAAGCTGACCGGAGTCGAACCACTTGCTGACCGTGCGGCTCGCGACGTTGCAGATGCGGGCGACGTCGCCGGTGGTCAGCACGTCCTTGTCGTGGAGGGGGTTCTGCTCGCTCATGGGATCCTCGTCGATGGCTCCGGACGACCCGCTCCGTGGCGGATGACGTTCGGTGACGGAAGATCGGCGGCGCCTTCCGCCGGGTTCACGCCGGGGGCGAGTCTCGGTCCCGTTTCCGCACCGAAACAGCCTTCTCGGTCCTGCCGCGAGTCGGACCGGCCGGACGGAGGTCCGGGAGCCTTGCGGATCGCCCAAGCGAAGAGGGCCCGGCGGTCCGCCGAGCCCTCGAGGGGGACGTCTCGATCGGCGAGGCTCGTTCAGGCCTTGGGGCCGCCCCGCCGCACCTCGTCGGTGAGTTCGTACTTCGCGTCGTTCTCGCGGAAGCGCTTCGCAAGATCGCGGGCCTTCGCCTCGTACGCGGCCTTGTCCTTCCACGTGTTGATCGGGTCGAGCACCTCGCTCGGGACGTCGCGGACGGCGGTGGGCATGTGGAGCCCGAAGATCGGATGCTCGCGGCACTCGGCGGCATCGAGGCTTCCGTCGAGGATGCGGCTCACGAAGGTCCGGGTCCACGCGAGCTTGAACCGCTCGCCCACGCCGTAGGGCCCGCCGGTCCAGCCCGTGTTGAGAAGCCAGACCTTCGCGCCGTGGCGACGAATCTTCTCCGCGAGCATCTCCGCGTAGACCAGCGGCGACCGCGGCAGGAACGGGCCGCCGAAGCAGGGCGAGAAGTTGGGCTGCGGCTCGGTGACTCCCGCCTCCGTGCCCGCGAGCTTCGAGGTGTATCCGTTGACGAAGTAGTACATCGCCTGCTCGGGCGTCAGCCGCGAGAGCGGCGGCAGCACGCCGAAGGCGTCGGCCGTGAGGAAGATCACGTGCTTGGGATGCCCGCCGACGGAGGGGATCCGCGCGTTCTCGATGAAGTCGACCGGGTAGGTGACGCGGGTGTTCTCGGTCTTCGCGTCGGAGTCGTAGTCCGGCACCCGCGTGCGGGGATCCATCACCACGTTCTCGAGCACCGAGCCGAAGCGGATCGCGTTCCAGATCTCCGGCTCGCCGGCCTTCGAGAGCCGGATGCACTTCGCGTAGCAGCCGCCCTCGACGTTGAAGACGCCTTCGTCGCTCCAGCCGTGCTCGTCGTCGCCGATGAGGTCGCGATCGGGGTCGGCGGAGAGCGTGGTCTTGCCGGTGCCCGAGAGGCCGAAGAAGAGCGCCACGTTCGACGGATCGCCGTGCGCGACGTTCGCCGAGCAGTGCATCGGGAAGACCCCCTTCGCCGGGAGGTCGTAGTTCATCGCGTAGAAGATGCTCTTCTTGATCTCGCCGGCGTAGCGGGTGCCGACGATGATCACCATGCGACGCTCGAGGCTCTGCAGGATCCCGATCGGGCCGTTCAGGCCGAATCGCTTCGGATCCTCGAGCTCGAGCCCGCCGGCGGCCAGGATGGTCCAGTCGCTGCGGAAGCCGGCCTGCTCCGACTCGGGCACGTTGATGAAGAGGGTCTTCGCGAAGAGGGCATGCCACGCCTCGGCCGCCACGACGGAGACCTTCAGCCGATAGGCCGGATCCGCGCCGGCGTACCCATCGAAGCGGAAGACCTCGGGCCGCGAGGCGAGCCAGCGACGCGCCTCCTTCTCGACCGCCGAGAAGTGCTCCGGCGAGATGGGCTGGTTGACCTTGCCCCAGTTGATCGAGTCGCGGATGCCCGGGGTGTCCTCGAGGAACTTGTCGCTCGGGCTGCGTCCGCGACGCGAACCGGTGTCGCAGACGATCGCGCCGTTGGCGGCGAGCTCGCCTTCGCCCCGGCGGATGGCCGCTTCGACGAGCGCCGCGGTCGAAAGGTTGCGGTGAAGGGCGGGACCCGCGACGGCGGCGGGATCGGACATCGTGGCGGTGGACGTGCTCATGGCGCCTCCAATCGGCGAAACGGGCACTGTATCACCACGCCCGCGTTCCCCGCAGCCGACGGCCGCATTGACCGCTTGCGAGGGAACTCCGTATCCTCCCGCCCCTCGCCGCCTTGAGCGGCGTGTGCTGGCGACCGTAGCTCAGTTGGTTAGAGCACCGGATTGTGATTCCGGACGTCGCGGGTTCGAGTCCCGTCGGTCGCCCTTCGATCTCCGCCATCCGCTCCCCGAGGCGGGAGCCGCCGCGGGCGGATCCGCCGCCGGAGGTCCGATGCGCGTCGCGAGCCTGCAACACGACATCGCCTGGGAGGATCCGGACGCCACGCGACGCAACGTCGTCGCGATGCTCGACGCCGCGCCATTGCCGCCCGGCTCGCTGCTGCTGCTCCCGGAACTCGGCGACACCGGCTTCAGCTTCGCCCTCGACCGCATCACCGGGCTCGACGGACTCGACTGGGCCAGGGACCTCGCGAGAACCCGCGGACTCCATGTGCAGTTCGGCCACGCAGAGCGAGGCCCCGAGGGACTTGGCCGCAATCGCGCGACGATCGTCTCGCCGAATGGCGAAACGCTTGCGAGCTACGACAAGATCCATCCCTTCTCCTTCGCCGGCGAGGATCGGGTCTACCGCGGCGGCGAGCGCCTCGCGATCGCCGACGTGAACGGCTTCGCGGTCTGCCCGCTCGTCTGCTACGACCTTCGGTTCCCCGAGGTCTGGCGACTGGCGACCCTGGCGGGCGCCGAGGTCTTCACGATCGGTGCGAGTTGGCCGGCGAAGCGGGCCGTGCACTGGCGAAGCCTGCTGATCGCGCGGGCGATCGAGAATCAGGCCTTCGTCGTCGCCTGCAATCGCGTGGGGCGCGACCCTTCGCATGCGTATGCGGGCGGTTCGATGGTGATCGATCCGACCGGCGAGGTGCTCGCCGAGGGCGACGTCGAGCCTGCCTGCGTGACGGCCCTCCTCGATCGGTCGCGACTGCTCGACTGGCGTGCGACCTTTCCGGCGCTCGCCGATGTTCGGCGCGGTTTCCTCGGCGAGATCGAGGTCGAGCGGCGATCGGAACCGGCATGACGCGTCGATAATCGCGGCGTTGGCAGGCGACGGAGCGACTCGTCGGCGCGACGCGGAAGCCCGGGTTCAACGATCGATCCCGGCATGCCTTCCGGTCCATTGACGGGCGATCCGCCACCACTACACTCGCGCCGTGCTTCCGACGCGGTTCGGGAGTTCCGCCTGCGGGCGAGATCAGCGAGAAGTCGGTCGGAGGCGTCGAGTCGAGATGGCGGCACGGAGCGGTTCAACCATGCGGCGGATCGAGGGCGGAGGGGACGCCTCGATGCGCGAACCGCGAGCGGCCTTCGAGACCTGGATCCGCCGAGCGTTCTTCTCGCACGGGGCCTGGCTCGCGAGTCGCTACGGACTCACTCCCGAGGACCTGATCGCTCAGGCCCAGTCGAGCCCGATGCCGCCGGCGCTCGGCGTGCCGCGACGCCCCGAGGGCATCGAGGATCTTCTCGTCGCCGCCGGGTGCTGCCGCAACCATCCGCAGGCTTGGATCGATGCGGCCGAGATCCTCGAGCCGCTGCTCGTTCGCGCCTCGCGGATGCGGCTCTCGGAGTCGGACGCCATCGTCTTCGCGCGGCGGTTCTGGACGTCGCTTCGCGAACGGACCGAGGCCCGCGCCACCGGCTCGCCGACCAGCGAGGGGCCCGCGATGCAGGACTACCCGCCGAATCGGCCGCTTCGCAATTGGCTCGTCGATCGCCTCACCGGCTCGATCGAGTCCGCGATGCGGGCCGAGCGACTTCCCAACGGACGTCGCATCTCCGTCGACTCCGCCGAGCACCTGCGGCGTCCGCTGCAGCTCGCCGATTCGGGAACCTGAATCGGGCGCTTGAGTTCAGCGCGATCCGTCGTCCGACGGGACGCCGAGTCCTCCCTGGCACTTCCGCGCGAACGCACGGCTCAGGGTTCCTGGCTCTCGGTTGGTTCGGGCGGTCCCACCACCTCGTGCACGAAACCGAGCATGGTGTCCGCGGGATGTTCCCGCGGCCGAAGCCACCAACGGCCGGCTTCGGGTGCCGCCGCCGACGCGGCCGCGAACCAGCCCGCGAGCCGAGAGGCGGCGTGCCGCTTCGACTCCCAGAATCCGTCGGTGCCTCGACCGTGCGCCACCCGGTCGCCGAGCATCGGAAAGCGATCCCATCGCTCCATCGGAGTGCCGAGCAGCGCGTCGGCGAGCGCGATCCTCGCCTCGGGATCCGCCGTGGCGCGGACCGTCCCGAAGAGCACGAGGTTCTCGACGCCAGGCAGGAACTGTCGGTAGGCGCGACGAAGCAGCCTTCGGAATCGCACGACTCGCGCGTCGAGATCCGTGGTCGACGCCGGGACGATGCGGACTCGCCCCGCGTCGTTGGGGCCCACGATCCGCACTTGCGCGACGGGCCGATCGTCGTCGTCGCGGAACAGCCGCTCCTCCCCCACCCGCGCGTGCTCGAGGAACTCGCGCAGCCGCGGCGCGAGCCAACGCGTGGTCCTCTCGGGCAGCCGATGGGGACGCCGGATGCTGGCGACGAGGCCTCGCGGCATCTGCTCGATCGCCCGCTCCCACGCGGCCAGCGGCGGTGGCGGAACCTCGCCGATCGCCTCGAGTCGCTTCAGATGCACCGCCAAGGCGAGGTCGCCCTTCCGGAGAAGGAAGTCGCAGGTCCTTCCCTCGGGGCCAGGCACCTCGCGCTCCACCTCGCAACCAAGTTCGATCGCCCGGGCACCGAAGCATGCTTCGACGAAGCGGATCTCGAACCGCTGCCTCGCGCTCTCGTCGGCGCCGGTCGCGATCTCCGCCTCGCTCGCCTCGAGCGCCATGAGCAGCCGCCGGACCGTGCTGCGGATCGCCGAGGAGTCGTCGCCTCGTCGGCGCTCGAGCAGCGCTCGGGTGCGGCGAAGGCTCTCCGCGGAGATCGTCGTCACGCCTCCGCTCCGAGGCTCCGGTCCGAATCCTCCGCGCGCTCGGTCACGGCATGGTGTTGGTCGCAGCGCCTCCGCACGGCGCGATGGTACGAGGAACCTCCCGCCATCCCCGGTTCCCGGTCGTCGCGCCGCGTTGCCCGTCCCTACAACCGAACCACCCGGATCGATCGGCCGACGCGATGCGCCGCGGCGGCTCTTCCGCCGCGGAGCGACCGCCTGACGACCCGATGCTGCCCTCGCCTACGGGGCGGAGGAGAAGGAGTCCGGATCCATGGTGCTTCGAATCGGTGAACTGCTGGTCGCCCAAGGCGTCCTCGACGAGACGCAGGTCGCACAGGTGCTCGAGATCCAGCGCAACGTGCCCGAGCCATTCGGGGCGATCTGCGAACGGCTCTTCGGAATCTCGCCTCGCACGATCGAGGGGGTGTGGTCCGAGCAGTACGCCCGGCTCAGCCGCGTCTGGAGCCGGAGCGATCTGGAGTTCGACCCGAACGTTGTGGATCTCGTCTCGCCGCGTCAGGCCTGGCAGTTCCGCGTGGTCCCGATCCGCTTCGATGACGGCGCGCTCATGCTCGCGACCACCAAGCGACATCTCGCACGGGCCCTGCGCTTCGCGACGAACGTGATCCGCTACCCGGCGATCTTCGTCATCCTCGACGCGGACGACCTCGCGGCGGAACTCTCGAGCCGCTATCCGATCAAGGGACTCGACGCTTCGTTCGTGGACGGCGATCGGCTCGAGACGACGTCCTGGCTTCGCCACGACGCGTGACGCCCGCGGTCCCCTTCGACACCCCGCAGCGGTCGCTCGAACACGGCTCGCGCCCGGAACTCGACGTCGCCCCGTCCATCGATCGCGCGGACACCGCGCCCGACGGCGTCGGCCGTCATCGAGGGTCCCGGTCAGACGGATTCTCGGGGGCATGGCAACTCGCGGACTCGAACCGCGGACACCCGCATTTTCAATGCGGTGCTCTACCAACTGAGCTAAGTTGCCTGAGCCGCGAAGCGTAGGTCGGCACCGGACGGTGTCAAGCGTCCGGTCCGCTTCGCGGCCACTCTCCTTCGATGGGCGGAGGCTTTCCCAGCGTCGGCTCGGCGGCCTCCCGGTTCTCGCCCCTCCCACGGTCCGAACCTCGTCGACCGACGAAGATCTCGTGCGGACGCGGTCGCCGCACCGCGGGCCCCGAGGGTGCCGGCCAGAGCACCGGGATCGCCTCGTGGATGGGACGTCCGTCGACGCGGACTCCCTTGGCCATCGCAAGCGCTTCCGCGTGCCGGCGCGCGATCTTCGCCCGAATCACGATCCGCTCTGCGTCGGGATAGGTTCGCTCGAGCACCTCGGCGCGCTTCTCGAGCAGATCGAGGCTCCTCGAATCGGCGAGCGGCAGTTCGATCTCGACCTCCCGAAGCGGGCCGAGCAGCGCCGTTCGCGCCCGATCGCGAAGGTCCTCGAGCCCCAGGCCGCGGCGAGCGCTGATCGCGACCACCTCGGCGGCTCGGGTCTGCCATTCCGCGAGCGTTGCGGCCGCCTCGCGCGCCCCGAGGCGCTCCTCGAGCCGATCGATCTTGTTGAGCACGAGGATCGAGGGGATCTCGCCCGCCCCGATCTCCTCGAGCACCTCCCGCACCGCTTCGAACTGACGCTCCGCGGCGGGATCCGAGACGTCGAGCACCATCAGCAGCAGGTGCGCCGTGGCGGCCTGCTCGAGCGTCGAGCGGAAGCTCGCGACGAGGTGGTGCGGAAGATCGCGGATGAATCCGACGGTGTCGGTCAGCATCGCGAGGTTCCCGCCGCCGAGGTTCCACTGCTCCACCCGCGTGCCAAGGGTCGCGAAGAGGCGGTCGTCCGCGTAGGCCCCGCCCGTGGTGAGGGCGTTGAAGAGGGTGCTCTTGCCGGCGTTGGTGTAGCCCACCACGCCGATCACCGCGTGCTCCTCGCGGCGGGCCTCGACCGCCCGAGTCGATCGGGCCTGGATCTCCTCGAGTTGGCGGCGCAGGTGCTGCAGCCGCTTCTGCACGAGCCGACGGTCGATCTCGAGCTGCTGCTCGCCGGGCCCGCGGGTCCCGACGCCCATCGGCGCGCCGCCGGTCACCTGCCCGAGATGGCTCCACATCGCCCGCAGCCGCGGCGCGGTGTACTCGAGCTGCGCGATCTCCACCTGCAGCCTCGCCTCGCGGGTGGTCGCGCGATTGGCGAAGATGTCGAGGATCAGTTCGCTGCGGTCGATCACCTTGCACTTCACCGCCGTCTCGATGTTGCGCAACTGCTGCGGCGAGAGGTCCTGATCGATGATCACCACGCCGGCGGCGAGTTCCTTCACGAGTGCCGCGAGCTCTTCGATCTTGCCCTTGCCGAACCAGGTCCGCGGATCGGGACGCTGGCGGCGCTGCAGGATCGAGCCCGCCACCGAGACGCCGGCGGTCTCGGCGAGGGAACGAAGCTCCGAGAGCGGATCCGCATCGTCGGGATCGGTCGTGACCGAGGCGAGCACGGCCTGCTCGCGGCGAAGTTCGAGGTCCTCCCGAAGGGTCGATCCCACACGCGGGCTCCAGTACCGAACGGGCCGGGGCGAATCCACGATCCGCCGCATCACGCGTGGTCGCGAATCGTACGAGGACTCGATGGGACCGGACCCGCCCTTCCTATGATTCGGTCTTCGCTTCCTTCGGAGATGCCCGTGCGATCCCCCAGGCCCACCCTCGCCATCGCCGCGGTCCTCATCGGCGCCGCCGCGCTGCTGCAGTCGACCCTCGCCTTTCGCGGCACCTCCAACGACTACGCGTGGTTCGATCCCATCGTGGAGGTTCGGGGCCTGCTCCTGGAGAACTTCGTCACCCCGGTGGACGACGGATCGATGCGCGACGCGGCGATCGCCGCAATGGTCGAATCGCTCGGCGACCCCTACACCGTCTACGTCCCCCCGGCGGCCGAGGACGACTTCAACAAGGACCTTCGCGGCGCCTACGTGGGCATCGGCGCCGAGATCGACATCGTCGAGGGCTGGCTCACGATCGTGTCGCCGCTCGACGAGAGCCCGGCGCTTGCGGCAGGCGTCCGCTCCGGCGACACGGTGCTGTCGATCGAGGGCGAGACCACCTTCGGGCTGACCTCAAGGCAGTGCGCGGATCGCCTCATGGGCGAGGCGGGCACGACGGTGAACATCCGGGTGCGGCACACCGATGGCGAGGAGGAGGATCTCGCCATCGTGCGAAGCCCGATCCGCACCCGGACCGTGAAGGGCTTCAGCCGTGAGGGCGAGGCGTGGCGCTTCACCCTCGATCCCGCTTCCCGAATCGCGTACATCCGAATCACGCAGTTCACCGACGAGACGGTCGCCGATCTTCGAGAGGCGCTCGCCTCGATGGATCCGCCCCCCGCGGGTCTCGTGCTCGACCTTCGCTTCAACGGCGGAGGAACCCTGACCGGAGCGATCGAGATGGCGGACCTGTTCCTCGACGAGGGCACCGTGGTCTCGGTGAAGTCGAGACGGGGACTCGAGCGTTCGTGGGGCGCCGACGTGGACGAGGACGACTTCGAGATCCCCATGGTGGTGCTCGTCAACGGCTCCTCGGCCTCCGCGAGCGAGATCGTCGCGGGCGCCTTGCAGGAGAACGGCCGGGCGAAGGTGCTCGGGCAGCGGACCTTCGGCAAGGGCTCGGTGCAGGAGGTGCGCGAACTTCCCGACGACGCCGGCATCCTGAAGCTGACGACGGCCCACTACGCGCTTCCGAGCGGCCGAAGCCTGCACCGCACCCCCGAGGCCGAGCAGTGGGGCGTCGATCCGGACCCGGGATTCCATGTGCCGATGAGCGACGACCAGAACCGCGACCTCGTCGTCGGTCGCCGGGCGTACGAAGCGATCGGCAACTCCAACGACGCGAACGCGCTCGAGCAGTGGTCGGATGTCGAGTGGCTTCGCACCTCGCTTGGCGACCTGCAGCTCGCCGCCGCGGTCGAGGCGCTTCGCGCGAAGCTCTCGAACGGCGAATGGATCTCCGTCGGGGACGACTCCTCGGCGGTCACCGTCGCGGCGGACGAACTTCGCAACCAGATCGAGTTCCGGCGCCGCCTGGTGAAGGAGCTCGAAGCCGTCGAGGCTCGGATCGCCCGGCTCGAGGGCCGAGCCTCGAGCGATGCCGACGCGGACGGCGAAGACGCGGCGGAGTCGCCGTGACGCCGCGGGCCGCTCGGGGCGGGCGCCGGTGCTGATCCTGGGAATCGAGTCGAGCTGCGACGAGACCGCGGCGGCGGTGGTCGAGGATGGACGCCACGTCCGCTCGAGCGTGGTCGCCTCGCAGCACGAACTCCATCGGACCTACCGAGGCGTGGTGCCCGAGATCGCGAGCCGCGCGCATCTCGAGCGGATCCTGCCGGCGGTCCATGCCGCCATCGAGGAAGCCGACTGCGAACTTCGCGATCTCGAGGCGATCGCCGCCGGCGTGCGGCCCGGCCTCATCGGCTCGCTGCTCGTTGGCACCAGCGCCGCCAAGGGCCTTGCTTGGGGGCTTGAACGTCCCTTCCTCGGCATCGACCACGTCGAAGCCCATCTCTTCGCGGGCATGCTCGAGTCGGAGCCGCCCGAATGGCCGGCGCTCGGGCTCGTCGTCTCCGGAGGCCACACGAGCCTGTTCTCCTGGAGCGGGGACGGCACGCTGATGCGGCTCGGCCGGACGATCGACGACGCGGCGGGCGAGGCCTTCGACAAGGCCGCCTCGATGATCGGGCTCGAGCATCCCGGCGGTCCGGCGCTCGAGCGGCTTGCGGCCGCGGGCGATCCGAGTTCGTGCTCGCTTCCGCGTCCGATGCTCGGCGCGACGAGTCTCGACTTCTCCTTCAGCGGATTGAAGACCGCCTTCCGCAACGCGGCCCTCGCCGCGGCCGGCGAGACCGAGCCGTCCGCGGACGTGCGGCTGGCGGCGAGCGGGCTCGCGCCAGCGCCCCAGGCGGATCTCGCGGCAAGTTTCCAGGCCGCGGTGGTGGAGACGATCGCGATCAAGTGCCGACGCGCGATCGAGCAGGCGTCCACGCCGTTCCGGACGATCGTCCTCGGCGGCGGCGTCGTCGCCAACGCCACGCTTCGGGCCGCGCTCGCGGCCGTTGCGCAGGATCGCCAGCTTGAGCTTCGGCTTCCGCCCTCGGCGTGGTGCCTCGACAACGCCGCGATGATCGCGGCGGCGGCGCATCCTCGGCTTCTCCGCGGCGAGCGCGATCCCCTCGACCTTCCGGCCGAACCGGTGTCTCGATGGTCCTGAACCGACGGAGTCGTTCGAGATGAGCTACCGACCTCCGTACGTCGACCCGAACGCGATCCTCGTCGATGCCCCGCATCCGGCGACGATCGAGGAGTCGGAACTGCTCGAACAATGCGATCTCGAGTTGGGACGGCGTCGCGGCCCGGGAGGCCAGCATCGGGCCGCGGTCGCCTCGGGGGTGCATCTCGTGCATCGCCCCACCGGCCTCGAGGCGCAAGCCACCGAGCGCCGAAGCCCGCAGGTCAACCGCCGCATGGCGATCTTCCGACTTCGGCTTCGCCTCGCGCTCAAGGTGCGAACCCCCGCCTCCCGCGATCGCCACGAGCCAAGCGAGCTCTGGAAGCGAAGGCGGCAGGGAACCCGCATGCCCGTGAACCCCGAGCATGCCGACTATCCGTCCCTCCTCGCCGAAGCGCTCGATCTCGTGATCGCACGCCGATACGACCTTGCCGGCGCCGCCGGCCTGCTCGGCATCACCATGAGCCAGCTCTCCCGGCTGATCCGCCACCACCCTCCCGCGTTCGCCGCGATCAACGGAGGGCGCGAGGCGATCGGGCTTCCGAAGCTTCGGTCGTGACGCGGGGAAGGCCGGATGTTCGGATACCGTGCCGGTCGTTCGTCCATCCGCCGTGAAGACCTCTCGGAGCGCGTCATGACCTCTGCCCCCGTCCATCGCGACCCGGAGATCGCCTCGCTCGTCGAGGCGGCGACGGCTCCAAGCGTTGCGCTTCGCCGACAGCTCCATGCCTTCCCGGAGGTGATGTTCGAGGAACGCCGCACCGCGGCGACGATCGTCGAGACGCTCGGCGCGTTGGGGATTCCCTTCGTGGACGGGCTCGCGGGCGGTACGGGCGTGCTGGCGCACCTCGAGGGCGGCGATGGCGAGCCGATTGCGCTTCGCGCCGACATCGACGCGCTTCCCATCGAGGAGCGCACCGACGTGCCTTGGAAGTCGTCGATCCCCGGCCGGATGCACGCATGCGGTCACGACGGACATGTCGCCGTCCTGCTCGGCGCCGCGAGGGTCCTTCGCGAGATCTCGAAGCGGCGAGGACTGCCTCGCCCGGTGACGCTCGTCTTCCAGCCCGCGGAGGAAGGTGGCGGTGGCGGTCGCATGATGGTCGAGGACGGCGCGCTCGACGGCTCGCGGATCGGTCCCGCGGTCGCCCGCATCTATGGGCTGCACGGGTGGCCGATGCTTGGGCTTGGGCAGGTCGCCACCCGCCCCGGCCCGATGCTGGCGGCGTCGGACGCGTTCGAGGTCGTGGTCGAGGGCGTCGGCGGGCACGCGGCGCTGCCGCACCTTCTGCGCAACCCCCTGCTCGCGGCCGGTGCGATCGCGGCGAGCCTGCCGACGCTGCCCGCCATCGTGGCGAGTGCCACCGACTCGGCGGTCGTCACGCCGACGCTGCTTCGCGCCGGCGACGCGTTCAACGTCATTCCGCCTTCGGCGAGGATCGCCGGCACGATCCGCACGCTTCGCGAGCAGACTCGCGAGCGACTGCATCGGGCCTTCGCCGAGCGCTGCGAGGGGCTCGCGGCAGCCTACGGCTGCACCGCGAAGGTCGAGATCCGCGGGGGCTACCCGGTGACGGTCAACGATCCCGAGACGTGCGGACGCTTCGATGCGGCGATGCTCGCGGCGCTCGGCGGCGACCGGGTCGAACAGGTCTCGGAGCCGACCATGGGCTCGGAGGACTTCTCCTATTACGGGCAACACGTGCCGGCGTGCTTCTATCTGCTGGGCTTGCAGGCCGAGGGCGCCTCCGCCGTGCCGCCGCTGCACTCGCCGCACTTCGACTTCGTCGACGACGCTCTTCCGACCGGTATCGCCGCGATGGCCTCCCTGGCCCTCGAGGGCTGATCGCCCGGGCCGGCGGCGATGCGCCTCGGCGCGTCTCACCCATTCATGACATCGACCGAAAACGGACGAACTCGCGCCGGAAGTCGCCCTTGGCGTGGACCGGTCGGCAACCGGTGTCACGATCCACCCGAAGCCTCGCCGATCCCCGCGTCACCGCTCCCTCCTCCCGAGAGCCGCTTGAGCATGCTCGCACGCCACCTCGCCATCGCCCCCCTCGCCGCCATGCTCCTCGCCGGAGCCGCGATCGCCTCGCCGCCACGCTCGGCGACGCCCCAACGGACCGAACCGGTTCCGGTCGGGGCCGCCGCGTGGCCGGAGCACCTCACCCGCGCGATCCGAGGCGGCGAGGCGTCGATCGTCCTCGCCGACGTCGACCTCGGCGGCGGGCTGCGCGCCTCGCTCGAACTCGAACGCGCCTCCGCACTCGACGACTCGGTTCGCGTCGTGGCGTCGCGGTTCGTGCGTTCGGGACGGGGCGGGCGCCTCGAGAGCCGCGACCTGCCGGCGCCGGACCTCGCGGTGCGTCGAGGTGTGGCGAAGGACGCGGATGGCAACACGCTCGGCGAAGCGTGGATCGCGGCGGGCCGCAAGGTGCTCGGCGGCTTCGTGCGCCTCGAGGACGGTGTCCGCTTCATCGCCTCGGGCCCGCACGGCGCGGACCGCCCGCCGCTGGTGTTCGATCCGGCGAGCGTGGCGGCGTCCCTGTTGCCAAGCGGCGAGGCGTTCTGCGAAGTGCTGGAGCCCGGTCCGGCGGGTGGCGCCGGCTCGAGCGAAGGCGGTGTCGCGGGTGTGGTCGTCCAGTGCTACGAACTGGCCGTCGCGGTCGAGACCGATCTCGAGTTCACGACCTCGCTCTTCGGTGGCGACCTCGAAGCGGCGAGCGAGTACGCGATCGCGCTGCTCGCGGCGAGCAGCGAGATCTTCGATCTCGATCTGTCGGTTCGCTTCCGACTGTCGTTCCTGCGGCTGTGGGAGGACGAGGACCCGTGGGATCAGTCCGGAACCGGCGCTCAGCTCGGCCAGTTCCGGGATCACTGGCAGGCCCTGATGTCCGACGTGCCACGCGATCTCGCGCACTTCTTCTCGGGGCGCGGACTCGGCGGCGGGGTGGCATGGCTTCCCGGGATCTGCGGCAGCTACGGCTACGCGCTCTCGGCGAATCTCGGCGGGAGCTTCCCGTATCCGCTCGAGGATCATCGCCACGAGAACTGGGACATCATGGTGGTGACCCACGAGTTCGGGCACAACGTCGGCTCGCCGCACACGCACTCGGTCTCGCCGCCCCTCGACGGATGCGGCAACGGCGACTGCTCGCAGGCCTACGGCGGCACGATCATGAGCTACTGCCACACCTGCCCGGGCGGTCTCTCGAACATCGTTCTGCGGTTCCACCCCGGCTCGATCGACTCGATGCTCGCGGCGCTCGCCAACGCCTCCTGCGACTACTCCGGCGGTCCGGAGCCGGTCGCGGATCCCGACTCGGCCACGGGATTCGCCGACGCTCCGGTCGAGATCGACGTCCTGCGCAACGATCGCGGCGGCGACTGTTCGGAGATCTCGCTGGCGAGCCACGCGCCGACGACGGCGGCCGGTCACGCGGTCGACACCTTCGTCGGCGACGACGGTCGAACGTGGATCGTGGTGGTTCCCGACGGGGACGCGAGCGGTTCGGATGCCTTCACCTACGCGATCGTCGACTCGTTCGGCAACACGGCGCAGGGCGAGGTGTCGATCGACTGGATGACCGCTCGACCGGCGACGCTGGTCACGGGCGCGAGTCCCGGCGTGGTCGTCAAGCACTACGAGATCCCCGAGAGCAGCGTGCTTCCGGACTTCTCGACGCTGGTCCCCGTTGCGAGCGAGACCCTTGATCGGATCGAACTGCCGAGCACCGGCGGCGCATTCGCCGGAAGCGGCCGCGCCGACCTCGTCGCCTCCGCCTTCACCGGCTGGCTCGAGGTTCCGCAGTCCGCGGTGTGGACGCTCTACACGGAGTCCGACGACGGCTCGAAGCTGTGGATCGGCGACTCGCTCGTCGTCGACAACGACGGCCTTCACGGCATGGTCGAGAAGAGCGGCACCATCGCCCTCGCCGCGGGTCGGCATCCGATCCGGGTCGAGTTCTTCGAGAACTTCGGAGGCGCCGGGCTGATCGTGCGATGGGCAGCCGACGGCGTGGCGAAGACCGTGGTCCCGTCCGCCGCCTGGAGCCACGGCGGCGCGGTGGTCTCGCCCGACCTCGACGGCGACGGGCTCGTCGGCGGCGGCGACCTCGCGATCATGCTCGCCTCCTGGGGATCCTGCGGCGGGTGCCCCGCCGATCTCGACGGAGATGGAGCGGTGGGTGGCGGGGACCTTGCGAGCCTGCTGGCCGCGTGGCAGGTTCCCTGATCCGGTATCGCGTCCGCCCCCGGCGCTCCTCGCGTCTCTCGGGGCCCCGATCCGCCCGATCGAGGAGTTGCGACCGCCCGCTTGAACTGCGGCAGGCTTTCGCTATCGTGGGCGATTCTTCACTCGAACCGTTCGAACGACCCCGAGCGCTTCCGGCCGTGTCCGGACCGTCCCCCATCGACAAGGGGGCTCTCGGGGTGGGAGGTTCCCGATCATGGCCAAGCAGGTCACCAAGCAATTCAAGATCATGGCGCCCGGCGGCAAGGCAACGCCGGCGCCGCCCATCGGACCGGCCCTCGGCGCCAACGGCGTCAACCCGGGCCAGTTCATCCAGCAGTTCAACGATCGCACCAAGGCCCTCAACGGCCGCGTGGTCGGCTGCGTCATCACGGTCTTCAACGACCGCTCCTTCGAGTTCGAGATCAAGAGCTCGCCGGCGTCGGTCCTGATCCTCGATGCGCTCAAGGTCGAGAAGGGCTCCGGAACGCCGAACGGCCCCAAGATCGGCAAGTTGTCGAAGGCGCAGCTCGAGGCGATCGCCAAGGAGAAGATGGAGGATCTGAACGCGGGCAGCCTCGAGGCCGCCATGCGGACGATCGCCGGCACCGCCCGCTCGATGGGCGTCGAGGTGGAGGCCTGATCATGCCCAAGCTCAGCAAGCGCCGCCGCGCCAACGACGCCATCGCCCCCACCGCCGCCATGTCCCCCGAGGAGGCGGTTCCCGCACTTCGCCGCTTCAAGGCCGCGAAGTTCGACGAGACCGTCAACGTCGTGGTGAACCTCGGCATCGATCCGAAGCAGGCGGACCAGTCGCTCCGCGGCTCGATCGCCATGCCGCACGGGATCGGCAAGAGCGTTCGAGTGGTCTGCTTCTGCAACAGCGACAAGATCGAGGCGGCGAAGGCCGCCGGCGCGGTCGAAGCCGGAAGCGACGACCTCGTCGAGAAGATCGAGGGCGGCTGGATGGACTTCGACGTCGCCGTCGCAAGCCCCGACATGATGCGGGTGGTCAGCAAGCTCGGAAAGGTGCTCGGCCCGAAGGGACTCATGCCGAGCCCCAAGGCCGGCACCGTCACCCCCGACGTCGTCGGTGCGGTTCGCGAGTACTCCGCCGGCAAGCAGGAGTACCGCAACGACGCGGGCGGAAACGTCCACTGCGTCCTGGGCAAGTTGAGCTTCGCCGACGACCACCTCGTCGCGAACCTCCGCCACTTCCTCTCGACGATCGAGCGGATCAAGCCTTCCGCCGCGAAGGGGCTCTACATCCGCAAGTGCGTGATCCACTCGACGATGGGTCCCGCCGTCCCCGTCTCCGCCTGATCCTCAACGCCGAAAGCACGCCATGAGCAAGCCTGTCAAGGAAATGATCGTCAGCGAGTACCGACGCCGCTTCGGCGACCTCGGCGGCGCGGTCGTCGTGGAGGTTCGGGGCCTCGACGCCCTCGGCACCACACGGCTTCGCGACGGACTTCGCGAGAAGTCGATCAGCGTCAGCATCGTCAAGAACACCCTCGCGCGGAAGGCCTTCAAGGGGACGCCCCTCGAGGTGCTCGATCCCGCGTTCAAGGGTTCCTCGGCGGTGGTGCACGGCGGCGCGAGCGTGGTCGAGGTGGCCCGCGAGCTCGTCGAGCGTGCCAAGAAGATCAAGGAACTCGAGCTGAAGGCCGCTTGCCTCGACGGGATCTTCTTCGAGGGCGCCGACGGCGTGCTGCGGCTCAGCACCTTCCCGACCCGCGAGGAGGCGCAGGCGAAGGTCGTGACCCTGCTGCTCTCGCCCGGTCGCAATCTCGCCGCCGCGGCGCTTGGGCCCGGTCGCCGGGTCCTCGGCGTCGTCAAGGAGATCCAGGAGCGCCTCGAGCGAGGCGAGACGATCGCGGCGGCGGGCTGAGCCCGGCGCCTTTCAAGAACCAACCATGGCTCCGACTGGCCCCCTCGGGGGTGAAAAGCCGCGAAGGCGCGGCTCCTCTCGGGTCCGAAACGTTGTGATGGAGTGATTCAGACCATGTCCGACACCAAGACCTTCAGCGCCACCATCACCGAGCTCGGCGACAAGATCGCTGCGCTCTCCCTCAAGGACGCCGTGGACCTCACGGACTACATGAAGGAGCAGTACGGCATCGAGCCCGCCGCGGGCGGCGCGGTGATGATGGCCGGTCCGGCCGCGGGTGCCGGCGGTGGCGGCGAAGCGGCTGCCGAGCAGACCGAGTTCGACGTCATCCTCGAGAGCGCCGGCGACAAGAAGATCGGCGTCATCAAGGTCGTCCGCGAGGCGACCGGCCTGGGCCTCAAGGAGGCGAAGGATCTCGTCGACGGCGCTCCCAAGCCCGTCAAGGAGAAGGTCTCCAAGGAGGACGCGGACAAGCTCAAGGCCGCCCTCGAGGAGGCCGGAGCGAAGGTCGCCATCAAGTGATCGATGCGTCGGCGCAGGGGGGGGGGGGCCCCCCCCCCCCCCGCGACCGGCGATTCGGGACGCCGACGAAGGGGAGCGGCGTCCGGGCGACTTTCGACTGCAAGATCGGTGCCAGTTCTTGCTCCGAGGCTTGCCTTGGGGAAGATGACTCGATACGTTACAGGGCTTGGCGGGCGGCTCACCCTTGACCATTCGTTCGAACTGAGGATGCGACGGCGAACCGGCAGCCGGAAGGCGGTCGGTCATTGCCTTTGCATCGAGGAAATCCGAGACGATGACCACTCCGAACTCCGCGCGGACCCCGAGGAACTTCGCGAAGCGTGGCGACGCCGTCCCCGTGCCAGATCTGGTGCGGGTGCAGCAAGCCGCCTACCGGCGCTTCCTTCAGATCGATCGCTCTCGCGATGAGCGTGACCCGAGCCTCGGCCTCGAGAGCCTGCTCCGCGAGGTGTTCCCGATCGACAGCTACGACGGGAAGATGAACCTCGAGTATCTGCACTACACGCTCGAGGAGCCTCGGTACACGCCCGACGAGTGCCGCGAACTTCGGCTGACCTACGGCATGCCGTTCCGCGTCGCGGTGCGGCTCCGCCGCGAGGGCACCACCGACATCATGACCGAGGACATCTACCTCGGCGAGGTGCCGATCATGATGGGCGGCGGCGAGTTCATCGTGAACGGCGCCGAGCGGGTCATCGTCAGCCAGCTTCATCGCTCGCCGGGCGTCGACTTCTCGATCGCCTCGAGCTTCGGCGACCGGCCGCTGCACTCCGCACGAATCATCCCGGAGCGGGGCAGCTGGATCGAGCTCGAGGTCGACAAGAAGGACCGCCTGATGATGCGGATCGACCAGTCGACCAAGCTTGCGGCGACGACGTTCCTGCGAGCCCTCGACGAGTCGTTCAGCTCCACGGACCGCCTGCTCGAGCTCTTCTACGAGGTCGAGGACGTCCGGGTCGAGAAGCTTCGGCCCGAGCACTACTCCGCCGAGCTCATCGTCGACAGCGACACCGGCGAGGAGCTCTGCCGCCCCGGCGCCATGATCGGCGACGCCCTCGAGGCGATCGTCGCCGCCGACCTCGGCACCGTGCGGGCGATCGCGGATCCGGGCGATCCGCTGATCCTCAACTCGATCGCCGAGGAGAAGCTCGACTTCCTCGCGGAGGTCACCGAGTACGACGCGGCGCTGCTCAAGATCTACGGCAAGCTGCGCCCCGGCAATCCGCCGCAGGTCGACAAGGCGCGGGCGCTCTTCAAGGAGAAGTTCTTCGACGAGAACCGCTACAAGCTCGGCCGCGTCGGCCGCTTCCGCATCAACCGGAAGTTCGAGCAGACCGACAGCTACGAGCACTGCCCCGAGTCGGTGATGCATCTCCGCGCCGAGGACTTCCTCGCGGTGATCCGGTACATCCTCGACCTGCGGGCGAAGCGCAACAAGGCGCACGTCGACGACATCGACCACCTCGGCAATCGCCGGCTCCGCACGCTCGACGAGCTCGCGGTCGAGGAGATGCGCAAGGGCTTCCTGAAGCTCAAGCGCACCGTGCAGGAGAAGATGTCGATCAAGGCGCCGGAGGAGCTCGCCAAGATCTCCGACCTCGTCAACAGCAAGAGCATCTCGAGCGCCATCGACTTCTTCTTCGGGCGCAGCGAGCTTTCGCAGGTCGTCGACCAGACCAATCCGCTCTCGATGCTCGTGCACGAGCGCCGGCTCTCGGCCCTCGGGCCCGGCGGCCTCAACCGCAAGCGGGCGGGCTTCGACGTCCGCGACGTGCACATCTCCCACTACGGCCGCATCTGCCCGATCGAGACGCCGGAAGGCACCAACATCGGACTCATCGCGTCGCTCGGCATCTACTCGGAGATCGACGACTACGGCTTCCTGCTCACGCCCTACCGCGAGGTCAAGCAGGGCAAGGCGACCGGCGGCGTCATCGCCCTTCGCGCCGATCAGGAACTGCAGGCGGTGCTCGCCACCTCCGACGTCCTCGATCAGAGCGGCAAGATCCGCGAGAACCAGGTGCTCGCCCGCGTGAGCGGCGATCTCGCCCAGGTTCCCGCGGGCCAGGTCGAGTTCATCGACATCTCGCCGAAGCAGATCGTCGGCGTCTCGGCGTCGCTCATCCCCTTCCTCGAGCACGACGACGCCAACCGCGCCCTCATGGGTTCGAACATGCAGCGGCAGGCGGTGCCGCTCATCAAGGTCGATCCCCCGCTCGTCGCGACGGGCATGGAGCGCGTCGTCGGCTCCTCCTCGGGCATGATCGTCCGGGCGAAGCGCGGCGGCGTGGTCACCTACGTCGACAGCCAGCGGATCATCATCGACAACGCCGACGAGTACGAGCTCCGCAAGTTCGTCGGGCTCAACGAGCGGACCTGCCAGAACCAGAAGCCGATCGTCTCGCTCCACCAGAAGGTCGAGCAGGGACAGATCCTCGCCGACGGCGCCAGCACCCGCCAGGGCGAGCTGGCCCTCGGCAAGAACGCCCTCGTCGCCTTCAACACGTTCGACGGCTACAACTTCGAGGACGCGATCGTCATCAACGAGAAGCTCGTCAAGGACGACGTGTTCACGTCGATCCACATCGAGAGCTTCGACGTCGAGATCCGCGAGACCAAGCTCGGACGCGAGGAGTTCACCCGCGACATCCCCAACGTCAGCGAGCGGATGCTTCGCAACCTCGACGACCACGGCGTGATCCGGGTCGGCGCCCGCGTCGGCCCCGGCGACATCCTCGTCGGCAAGGTGAGCCCCAAGAGCAAGTCCGAGCTGAGCCCCGAGGAGAAGCTCCTCCACGCCATCTTCGGACGCGCCGGCGAGGACGTGAAGAACGACTCGCTCGAGGTTCCGGCGGGAACCGAGGGCATCGTGATCGCGACGCGGCGCTTCAGCCGCCGCATGCACCTCACCGACGAGCAGAAGAAGGCCATCAAGAAGGAGCAGGACGCCTACGAGTCCGAGATGGACCAGAAGCGGATCGCCCTCTTCCGGCAGATGGTCGCGGCGATCAACGAGTCGATCGGCACCGACATGGTCGACCCGTCGTCCCGCCAGAAGGTCGGCGCGAGCGACATCCCCGAGGTCATCATCGAGCAGATCGAGAACTTCTCCGAGAAGTGGATCAAGGGCTCGAAGGAGGCCCGCGAGCAGGCGGAGGTCCTGCGTGGGCAGTTCTGGCCCCGCATCGAGGCGATCGAGCACGAGAAGCAGCGCAAGCTCGCCCACATGAAGCGCGGCGACGAGCTCCCCTCGGGCGTGCTCGAGATGGTCAAGGTCTACCTCGCAACCAAGCGTCAGCTCTCGGTCGGCGACAAGATGGCCGGTCGCCACGGCAACAAGGGCGTCATCGCCCGCATCGTGCCCGAGGAGGACATGCCCTTCCTCGAGGACGGCACCACCGTCGACATCCTGCTCAACCCGCTCGGCGTGCCGAGCCGCATGAACGTCGGCCAGATCCTCGAGACCCACCTCGGCTGGGCCGGGGCGGTGCTCGGGTTCCAGGCGGTGACGCCGGTCTTCGACGGCGCAACCGAGAAGGAGATCTTCGCGGCGGTCGCCGAGGCCAACGCGCAGGTCCGAAGCCGCCGCGAGTCCTTCGAGGCCGACGGCAAGTCGCCCGGCGGCCCGCGGGAGATCCTCGCCACCATGCCGCCCGACGGGAAGATCCAGCTCTACGACGGGCGCACCGGCGAGGCCTTCTCGCAGCGGACCACCGTCGGCTACATGTACATGCTGAAGCTTCATCACCTCGTGGACGACAAGATCCACGCTCGCGCGACGGGGCCCTACAGCCTCATCACCCAGCAGCCTCTCGGCGGCAAGGCCCGCACCGGCGGCCAGCGCTTGGGGGAGATGGAGGTCTGGGGGTTGGAGGCCTACGGCGCCGCCTACGTCCTGCAGGAACTCCTCACCGTCAAGAGCGACGACGTCGAGGGTCGCACCAAGATCTACGACAGCATGGTCAAGGGCACCAACGTGCTCGAGGCCGGCATGCCGGTCGTCTTCGACGTGCTCTGCCACGAGATCAAGGGGCTCGGCATGAACATCGTGCCCGAGAAGGATCAGCAGGAACCGGTCGCGTTGCTCTGATCGCCGTTCCTCGTCCCCCTTTCGTCCTCTTTCGTCCAACGCCTCCTCGGGAGTGCCGAAGCCCATGAACGACAACGTCTACGACCGCGTCAACGACTACGGGTCGGTCAAGATCACCCTCGCGAGCCCCAACGACATCCGAAGCTGGAGCTTCGGCGAGGTCAAGAAGCCCGAGACCATCAACTACCGCACGTACCGCCCCGAGCGGGACGGCCTGTTCTGCGAGCGGATCTTCGGGCCCGAGCGCGACTACGAGTGCGCCTGCGGCAAGTACCGCGGCACGAAGTACAAGGGCATCATCTGCGATCGCTGCGGCGTGAAGGTGACCCACTCCCGCGTCCGCCGGAAGCGGATGGGCCACATCAACCTCGCGGCGCCGATCGTCCACATCTGGTTCTTCAAGGCGATGCCGAGCCGGCTCGGCACGCTGCTGGGGATGAAGGTCAGCGATCTCGAGAAGGTCATCTACTTCCAGGACTACGTGGTCACCTTCCCGGGCGACACCGATCTCGAGCACCAGCAGGTCCTGACCGAGGACGACTACCGCGAGGCGGTCGCGAAGCACGGCAGCGCGTTCGTCGCGATGACCGGCGCCGAGGCGATCCGCGAGCTGCTCAACCAGATGGACATGACCTCCATCGCGCACGAGCTGCGCGAGGAGCTCGAGACCACCAAGAGCAAGGCGACCCACAAGAAGGTCTCGCAGCGCCTGCGTCTCGTCGAGCAGATCCGCCACAGCGACAACGACCCCGCGTGGATGGTGCTCGACGTGATCCCGGTGATCCCGCCCGACCTCCGTCCGCTGGTCCTCCTGGAGAGCGGCAACTTCGCGACGAGCGACCTCAACGACCTCTACCGCCGCGTCATCAACCGCAACAACCGCCTCAAGAAGCTGATGGACCTCAACGCCCCCGAGGTCATCGTCCGCAACGAGAAGCGGATGCTGCAGCAGGCCGTCGATGCGCTCTTCGACAACGGACGCTGCCGCCGCCCGGTCTCCGGCTCGAGCAACCGCCCGCTCAAGTCGATCACCGACATGATCAAGGGCAAGCAGGGCCGCTTCCGCGAGAACCTGCTCGGCAAGCGCGTCGACTACTCCGCCCGCTCGGTCATCGTGGTCGGCCCGGAGCTCAAGCTCCACCAGTGCGGCCTGCCCAAGAAGATCGCCCTCGAGCTCTTCCAGCCGTTCATCATCCGGAAGCTCAAGGAGCACGGATTCGCCGACACGATCAAGAGCGCCAAGCGCATGCTCGAGCGCCGCGATCCCGAGGTGTGGGACATCCTCGAGCAGGTGATCCGCAACCACCCGGTGCTCCTCAACCGCGCCCCGACCCTCCACCGCATGGGCATCCAGGCGTTCGAGCCGGTGCTCGTCGAGGGCAACGCGATCAAGATCCATCCGCTCGTCTGCACCGGCTACAACGCCGACTTCGACGGCGACCAGATGGC